>JAZRGE010000001.1:0-9292 GCA_045644025.1 Acutalibacteraceae bacterium
TATTGGCGGTGCCGACTACGCTGGGCCTCATATGCTTAATATGTCTGGTATATCCAGCATAATGATCGGTCTTGTTGTGGTGCTGCTTATCTCTGCATCGGTTTCCACCCTTTCTTCCATCACTATTTCGGGCTGCACAACTATTGTGATGGATCTTATTAAGGCCAATGCAAAAGAAAAGAAGAGCGAGAAGTTCTACACCAATCTGCTTAAAGTTTTCTTTGTTCTGTTTGTGGTTCTTTCTTATATTGTTGCCAACACAAAAACACCGATTCTCGATATGATGTCTTATTCCTGGGGCATTCTTTCCGGATCGTTCCTTGCACCTTATCTTCTTTCTTTATATGGCAAGAATATCACTAAGGCATCGGCGTGGGTTGGAATGCTTTCGGGCTTTGCTGTTGCGCTGGTTCCTGCTGTATGCAAGCTTGTTGTTCTCGCAATGCCAAACATTGGCGGAATATTTAGTGCGCTTGCAGGCTACGGCCCTCATTTTGCCGTGGGTGCGATCATCGTTTCTTTCGCAGCAACGTTTATTGCTAATCCAATCTGCAAAAGAACCGGAAGCAAAATCAACGCAGATTTTTATGTTCAAGCAAAGGTTTGAAATATAAATTAAAAGACCGCCCATCGGGCGGTCTTTTTTTATTATCTTCCTGCCTTAAGCTTGGCAAACATCTTGGTGTTGTTCCTCTTAACCCAGGAAATAAACTGGCTCTGCCATTTTGTGAGCACAACGGATTTGATCTTGATGGGGAAGAGAAGAAGCTTCATATAGAAGGAATTTGGCTTTGCGGTGTGCACAGCCCAAACAGCTGTGTTGGAGAATATCATTTTCTTAATTTCTGCTCTTTTTTCCTTGGCGGAAAGAGAGCAGTTTTTATTCGTGACGTTCTCTATACAGCCAATGATTCTTTCGATGTATCTTCTTGCCATAAATTCCTGGGCTTCGTCTGTCTGGATATCCCAGTATTTATAGAGATCAACAAGCCAGCCGTGCTCTTCTTCGCGTTTGTCGTACATATCGCTGCGATATTTAGCAGTCTCCGATTCGGCACGCTGGCGGATGAAATGATAATATTTCTCAGATGTAACGGCAACACGCTCAATTTCCTTTATAACAAGCACGTTAAAGGGGAAATCATCCCAGAATGTTTGGGGGAAGTAGATCTTATTATCCTTAATATATTTAGCGGAGTAAAGTTTGTTCCAGGGGGTGTAGAGCAGATTCTTATCAAAAAGATAAGGGGATGCAAGGCGGAAATCCACGGCAGTATTATAAACGGCATCGGGGGCAAACTGCTCTTGGGTGAATTTCTCGGTATCGTTGTAATAAGTATCGATATAATAGCCCGACACAACAAGCTGAGAATCGTTTTCTTCGGCTATCTTCACCATGTCTTCCAGCATTGTGGGCTCTGCCCAATCATCGGAATCAAGAAAATAGAGATATTTGCCGCAAGCCTTATCTATGGCTACGTTCCTGGCAGAGGGTGCACCGCCGTTTTCCTTGTGAATAACTTTGATCCTGGGATCCTTTGCAGCATATTCATCGCAGATCTCACCGCTGCGATCAGGTGTGCCGTCGTCTACTGCAAAGAATTCCCAATCGGTGAGGGTCTGATTCTGAATGCTTTCAATTGCTTTGCCTACATAGTTCTCCACCTTGTAAACCGGCATTATCACGCTAACTTTTACTTCACTCATTTTCATTCTCCTATTAAAGATACTTTTCGGCAGCGTTTAATGCCGATTCGATAACCTTATCCATATCGTAGTATTTATATTCTGCCAATCTGCCGCCGAATATAACGTTTTCTTCTTTTTCGGCAAGCTTTGCATATTTCTCGTAAATCGACTGATTACGCTCGTTGTTTACGGGATAATACGGCTCCATGCCTTCCTTATATTCGGCAGGATATTCTTTGGTAATAACAGTCTTTTCCTGAGTGCCAAACTCAAAGTGCTTGTGTTCGATGATTCTTGTGTAGGCAGGGGTGGAATCGGTGTAGTTTACAACGGCAACACCCTGATAGTTGGGGCAATCCAGCAATTCGTTTTCAAATCTAAGCGTTCTGTATTCCAGCTTGCCTTCGCAATAATCAAAATAGGAATCGATGGTGCCGGTGTAGACCACTTTTTCAGCCAGAGCGTTAAGTTCTTCCCGATTAGTGTTGTAATCGATGCCTGTTTTCACGTCGCAGCCTTCCAACAGCTTATCTATTATCTTATTATAGCCTCCGATAGGAATGCCCTGATAAGGATCGTTGAAATAATTATTATCATATGTGAAGCGAACGGGCAGCCTTTTAATAATAAAGGGAGGAAGCTGATCGCAGGGGCGACCCCACTGCTTTTCTGTGTAGCCCTTAATAAGCTTGGTGTAGATATCTTTGCCTATAAGGCTGATAGCCTGTTCTTCCAAATTAGTGGGCTCGGCTACAGCCTCGGCGCGCTGTTCATCTATCTTGGCCTTCGCTTCTTCGGGTGTAACAACACCCCACATTTTGCTGAAGGTGTTCATATTAAAAGGCATATTATAGATCTCGCCACGGTAGTTGGCAATAGGGGAGTTGGTATAACGATTAAACTCCACAAGCTCGTTTACATAATCCCAAACTTTTCTGATGTTTGTGTGGAATATATGTGCACCGTATTTATGGACGGTGATTCCCTCGATGTTTTCACAGTAGATATTGCCACCCACGTGATCTCTTTTATCTATCACAAGGCACTTCTTGCCTTGCTTGGTGGCTTCATAAGCAAAAACACAACCAAACAAGCCACTGCCTACAATCAAATAATCATATTTTTTCATATATGTGCTCCTAAAAACAATTATTTTGATAATAATACCACATATAGAAAAGAATTTCAACATTATTAAAAGGGGATTTAATATGAGTAACCGAACCGATCTTGCCATCGAGGCAGTTGAAGCGCTTGAACAAGGCCATGGGATAGAAACCGAAGAAGTGTCGCTTGGAAAAACAAAGATAACAACCGTGCATATAAAAACCGACAGTGATGAGCAAAAGACCGGTAAGAGAAAGGGAAAATATATCACAATTCAGGTGCAGCCTTTTGGGGAGAACGGTGGCTTCGATGAAAACACTCATTCGGCCATTAAGAGCGAAATTTCCAATATTGTGCCCAAAAAGGGCACTGTTCTTGTGGTGGGAATCGGAAACACACAAATCACTCCCGATGCTTTCGGCCCGAAGACAGCCGACGGAATATTGGCAACGCGACATATTTCGGGAGAGTTAGCAAAATCCGTGGGCTTAGAGGGGCTCAGAAGTGTGGCTGTTATCTCTCCTGGTGTGCTGGGTCGCACAGGCATAGAGAGCTATGAAATAATAAAAGGGATCGTTGCAAGAATTGAACCCGCATGTGTTATATGCATTGATGCCTTGGCAGCCAAAAGTTTATTCAGGTTGGGCAACACGGTGCAGATATCTAACACGGGCATTAGCCCCGGGTCGGGTGTGGGCAATAAGCGGGCGGAGCTAAGCCGAGAAAGTTTGGGAGTGGATGTTATTTCGGTGGGAGTTCCCACTGTGGTAGATGCCGCAACTATCATCAGCGAATTTTCCGGCAATGATTCAAATAAATTTAGAGATATTGATCTGATAGTAACACCAAGGGAAATAGACCTTATGAACGACAGAGCTGCCGAAATGGTGAGCTTTGCAATCAACTGTGCTCTGCAACCAAATATAGATCCAAAGATATTGCAGGGGCTTGTTTGATATTTTTCATCACCGCCGCATAGATATATTTAGGTGGTGAAAAGGATGTTTGGAAAAAAGGAAATCATTATTATAATGCTTTCGGCTTTTATATGTATAATATCGATCGGTGTTATTGTATCGGCAGGCGGCAGTGCGTTGGAATTTTCATCTGTTGTTTCATCATCTGATATTTCATTTGTTTCCAAATATCCTGATTTGAACAGTATATCATCCGTTGCTTCTGCACCTAATGATATTGCAGGAAAGGTTGTTAAGGCTTTCCTTTCGCCCTATACAGCAAAAAACGTTTATAGAAATATTTATCTCAGCAACAAAACAGACGTGGAATTTGATTTCGGAGCAATTTATAATCAACCTCCAAATATAATGATAGAAAAAACCGAAGCACCGGAAGTTCTTATTTTGCACACACATGCCACCGAAGGCTATTTACCTAAAGATCAGGAATATTATTCTCAGGGTGATGTTGAACAAACCACAGATGAAAGCCGCAGCGTGATTAGGGTGGGCGAAATAATTTGTTCTTCGCTAAAGGAATATGGCATCACGGCTGTTCATGATAAGACGTTGCACGACGAGCCTTCATATACCAACAGCTATAATCGTTCGGCCGAGACAACGCTAAAATACTTGGAAAAATATCCGTCTATAAAAATCGTGATCGATATTCATCGCGATTCCGTTTCCACAAACGGCGGCTTGGTGGGTGGTGTGAGCGAACAAAACGGAAAAAATGCCGCGCAGATTATGTTTGTTACAGGGAGTCAAACGGGCAAGGTGAGCGGATTTGAAAATTGGCAGGAAAATTTAAAATTAGTCTTAAGGTTGCAAGAATTATCCGAGACACTATATCCCGGCCTCGCCCGTGCAATTTATTTCACATCAAAAAAATACAATCAGCATTTATCCACAGGCTCTTTGCTTATAGAAGTTGGCACGTCGGCCAACACTATAGATGAAGCGGAATATTCCGCTTATCTTTTGGGTAAAATTCTTGGAGTAGGGTTAAATTTATTTACTTGAGGATAAAAAAATGAAAAGATATCTAAGATCGCTTGTTGTGTCTGGCATAATTTCTTTTTCTGCAGTGCTTTGTTTCTATGGCATATGCAAGGCTTTTGAGGGCATTAAACTTATCAGTTCGGGAGAAAAATTAAGCGCCGTAGAGATCATCTACGGCGCTGATAGTTCATTTCAAGGTGTTAGGATCCTCGATTTTGAAATAAACTGATTATTTGCTGAATTTATAAACTGTTTTGGAATAGAATTCTTCGCCTGCTTTAAGGATAGAATCGGGGAACTCAGGGATATTTACACTGTTGGGAACAAAACTTGTCTCCAGACAAAAGCCCTGGCGGCGGAAGTTGTTCACACCGAATTTACCCTCATCTTCGTTAAGATAGTTGGCGGTATAGATTGTCATTGCAGGCATATCTGTGTAGCATTCAAGCTTGATGCCGCTTTCGGGGCAGATTGCTTCGGCGGCCTTTTTCCAGCTTCTGTCTTCGCTGAGAATATAGGTGTGATCGTGGCCTGTGGCGATTTTTATAAGCTCTTCGTCGGCATCAATATCACGGCCAAGGGGCTTTGCAACGGTGAAATCAAGGGCGGTTCCTTTAACAGGTACGTATTCGTTGGTAGAAACCTGATTTTCATCTGTTCCGCATATGTTATCGGCATAGATCTGCATAGTGGTAGTGAGGCAATCCTTACTCTTATCGTTGTTCAAATTAAAATAAACGTGATTGGTGGGATTGAAGGGAGTGTCCTTATCACTCACGCCTATGTACTCTATCGTGAATTCATTTCCGTTCACGATGGAGTATTTTACTTTTGTTGTGAGATTGCCGGGATATCCTTCTTCTCCATCAACGGAAAGATAGGTGAAGATAACGGTATCATCTTCTGTTTCCACATCCCAAACCTTGCGGTTGAATGCCTCGAAACCGCCGTGCGAGTGGTTGATACCGTTGGCGTTCTTGGAAAGATTGTATTCCACGCCATTCAATGTGAATTTTGCATCCTTGATCCTGCCAACGTAGCGGCCTACCATAGCACCGTGATGGCCGCGCTTGTTTATGTAGCTTTCCACCTTATCATAGCCAAGAGCAACATCGTTGCCATCGAAGCACAAAGATTGAATAATCGCACCGAATGAAAGAAGTGTTGCCGAAACGGAGCCGGAAGAGATCTTAACAATCTCGATTTCCTTTTCGTTATAAACAACACCGGATTTAATTACTTCTACAGACATTTTAATTTCTCCTTTGTTTTAATAGCTATAAAATAACACGGTCAGATCCAATGATTTCACCGTGAGTTTCGCAGGGTTTCCCGCCGAATCAAAGGCGAGCGTGAATGCTCTCCCGTTGCAAATGCCTTCGTATATCGGCTGATCGTTTATAAATTCCACGGGAGTCTTATTGGGTATCTCTTTAAGGCATTCATACATCTCTTTGATAAATGCAGCATTTTCGCTTTGGCTAATAGTGTGCTCCAAGCCCTTGTAGCTGATTTTAATATCACTTCCGTTGGCCGAGAGACTAAATCCTTCAAGCGATTCAGGATATAGGATATCGAAGGAGCAATTGCCATCTTTATCGCTTTTGAATATACCCTCATATTTTGATTCGCCATAGTGTATTTCGGCTCGCAGATCAAGGGAAACAGTGTTGACGTTTATTTTAGGGGCAGCGCTGCATCCGCAAAGAAAAATAAACAGAAGCAGGGAAGCGATAATAATTTTTTTCAATTACAACACCCATTTATTCAATAGATTTGAACAAACGGGGAAGTACTTCTATCATATCGGAGGGTGTGATGCTTCTCATAGATAGCTCTTTTGCTGCAATATCGCCTGCAAGTGAGTGCAAATAAACGGCGGCACAACAAGCGTTAACAGAAGAAATCCCTTCTGCTAAAAAGGATGCTATCATTCCTGCCAGCATATCACCGCTTCCTGCAACGGCCATACCTTGATTGCCGCAATGCAGGTTTACATAAATCTTACCATCGGGTGTAGCAACAACGGTGAAAGCACCCTTTAGCACAACAATCACGTTGTGTTCTTTTGCAAAATCTGCGGCAAGCAAAATATAATTGTTTTCGATTTCGCACTTACTATAGCCCGAAATTCTTGCAAACTCTCCGAAGTGAGGTGTGATAATTTTATCCCAACCTGTTTGTTCAAGAATTTCTATGCTGTCTTTAATGCAGTTTATTCCATCAGCATCTATCACGGTGGGAACGTTTGTGCCGCTAAGCAGATCTTTAACTGCGGCGGCCGTTTCGGCATGGCACCCGATTCCGCAACCAACAAGCAGAGAATCGGCTTTTTCCAGCTTTGATTTGATTTCGTCGATATGCTTTGGCAAAAGATGTTGGGAGCAGGGCAGAGGAGTGCATATTGCCTCCGGCAAAGCTGCTGTGATGATCGGATAAATACTATCCGGTGCGGCAATATCCACAAGGCCGCTGCCGCATCTGAAAGCCGCTCTGGCAGAAATAATGGCGGCTCCTGCCATTCCATAGCTACCGCAAACCGTAAGAACTCTGCCGCAGGTGTATTTGTGAGCAAATCTGCTGCGCGGCTTAATCACATTGCTTAGATCCGGGCTTAGTGTGAAAACATCGTATTTAAGCGAAGCGCTTTCGATCAATGAAAAAAGAGAGCCGGCACCAATGCTTATATTTTTGGCAAAAGTCTGATCGCTTTTATCCATATTAAGCAATGAAGCCGCCTCCTAAAATTATATTTCCGATTCTCTTAAAACATTGCGAGGAATAAATTCCTTTATTTTGTTAAGCATTTTTTCTTCGGGCTGAAAAATCACCACGCAAAGGCCTTCTTTGCGGTGCCTTGCAGCCAGGCATATAGAATCTTCGTCGGGTATGCAGGCACATATTACCTTATTGTAGTTGCCGCCTTTGATCTTATCGGAATTATACTTGAAAAGTTTCTCGGTTTTATCTACGTTCAAGGTGATGCATCGGTCTCTTTTTTGTTTGCCGATGATCTTATCTATATCAAGATCTCCGTTGGTGAAAATGTATTCATATTCGCAGGAGAAATTCATAGACCATTTATAGCAAAGATAAAGCACGCCAAAAGCCAATCCGCATCCGATAATAAAGAGATTAAGAAGCGATAAACCAAATATTACTACACCAGACAGAATAAGGCCGGCTGTCCACAAAAGGGACTGCAGAATGATCATTTTTCCGGTTTTGGGGATCGGCACTAATTGCTCATAAAAAACATCCATGATAAATACCTCCAGATTGTATGAGATGATATTAGCATAAAATATGCCTTTTTTCAAGCGTTATAATGTAAAAAGCACTTGCAAAAAAGATATTGTTATGATAATATACACCTTGTAAACACGATGACGAAGAAAAGTAGTTTCTGCCATTTGTAATCAGAGAGTACGGGCCTTGGCTGTAAGCCCGTTTTGCAAAACGGAAATGAAGTTCACTTCCGAGTGGCTTTGCTGAAAATTGCAGTAGGTGAAGACGGATCGCAACCCCGAAAGTTGTTGCAGAGAGTGTTTGCTCTTGTGATAAGTAAAATATCACCGAGTGCAAAAATTTGGGTGGTACCGCGGAGTAATTTGTGCTTCGTCCCATATATTTGGGGCGAAGCTTATTTTATTTTTTGGAGTGATTTTTTTGAAACAGAAACTTGAAGAAATCAGGTCTTTGGCCGTTTCTGCAATGCAGGCCGCATCCACTGTGGATGAGCTGGAGGCAGAGCGAATTCGTTTTCTTGGCAAAAAAGGTGAACTCACATCTATTCTTAAGATGATGGGCAGTATCCCTGCTGAGGAGCGCCCCGTTATGGGTCAGCTTGCCAATCAGGTTCGCGCCGAGATCGAGAGTGTGCTTGAAGAGGTTGCATCGAAGCTTAAAAATGCTGCTGCATCGGCAAAGCTTGCATCGGAAAAGATCGACGTTACAATGCCGGGCAAAGCCGAAGAGATCGGCAATCTGCATCCCCTTTCTCTTATGGAAAACAAGCTTATAGATATTTTCCAATCTATGGGCTACGACGTGGTGGATGGCCCCGAGGCAGAAACAACATATTACAACTTTGAGGCTCTCAACGTGCCTGATGATCATCCTGCTAAGGATATGCAGGATACTCTTTATATCGGCCCCGAGCTTTTGCTCCGCACTCAGACTTCTGCTGCTCAGATCCGCACAATGGAAAACAGGCAGCCTCCCATTCGCATAGTTTGCCCCGGTCGCGTCTTCCGTGCCGACGAAGTGGACGCAACCCATTCTCCTGTTTTCCATCAGATGGAAGGCCTTGTTGTGGATAAGGGTATCACTCTTTGCGATCTTAAGGGCACTTTGGAGCAATTTGCTCACGAAGTATATGGTGAGGATGTAAAGATCAGGTTCAGGCCTTCTTTCTTCCCCTTCACAGAGCCAAGCGTTGAAGTTGATGCCAGCTGCCCCGAGTGTGGCGGCAAGGGTTGCCGTATGTGCAAAAACATCGGCTGGATAGAGATCCTCGGCGCAGGTATGGTTCA
>JAZRGE010000002.1:0-33591 GCA_045644025.1 Acutalibacteraceae bacterium
CCGAAGAGGAGTTCCCTTATTCTATCCGCCTTGTTTCCGAGGTTCTTTCTTCCAATGGTTCCACATCCCAGGGCTCTATCTGCGGTTCCACCCTTGCTCTTATGGATGCAGGTGTTCCCATTAAGGCTCCTGTTGCAGGTATCTCCTGCGGCCTTATCACCGAAGGCGACCGCTTTATGACAATGGTTGATATCCAGGGCCTGGAAGATTTCTTCGGCGATATGGACTTCAAGGTAGCAGGTACTCACAAGGGTATCACCGCTATCCAGATGGACCTTAAGGTTCATGGCCTTACTCCCGCTATCATCAAGGAAGCTCTGGATAAAACTCTTAAGGCCAGAATCTATATTCTGGATGAAGTAATGCTTAAGGCTATTGCCGAGCCCAGAAAAGAGCTCTCTAAGTATGCTCCCAAGATGCTCACCACCACCATCCATCCCGATAAGATCCGCGAGGTTATCGGCTCGGGCGGTAAGGTTATCCAGAAGATTTGTGCCGATTGCAACTGTAAGGTCGATGTGGAAGACGATGGCCGCGTGTTCATCTCTGCCGTGGATATCGACGATGCACGCCGCGCACTGCAGATTGTTGAGACCATTGCCAAGGATCCCGAGATCGGCGCTGTTTACAAGGGCAAAGTTACAAGACTCATGACTTTCGGCGCTTTCGTTGAGATCGCTCCCGGCAAGGAAGGTCTTGTTCACATCAGCAAGTTGGATGTTCGCCGTGTGGAAAAGGTTGAAGATGTTGTGAACGTTGGAGACGAAGTGATCGTTAAGGTTACCGAGATCGACGATCAGGGCAGGCTGAATCTTTCCAGGCGCGATGCTCTTATTGAAATCGAAGGCGCTGTGCCCGAGAACGATATCTCCGATGAGGAGCGTCGTCCCCGTCCCCAGGGCAACCGTGGCGGCCGTTTCAATAAAAGAAGATAATCATTAAATGTAAACTCCCCGTAAAATTACGGGGAGTTTTCTTGACTTTAGGCTCTTTTTAATATATCATTATCCCGTTGAAAGGATGATATTTTGATGATTGGAAACCATATTTATAAAAGAATTATTGCGCTTGGCTTGGCGGCTGTAACGGCATTGTCGCTGTCGGCTTGTTCCAAAGGCGAGGAGGAGCTTCCCAATAGTGAATTTCTTACTCCTGCAGAGGCTGCGAAATATGTTGTGGAGCTTGGGGATTATTCTTCTATGGAGGTTGATCTCACCACCCCCGAAGCCTTGCAGATGCTTAGCGGTGCCACTTCTTCGCTTAAGCCCAATAAGGTTACGAATCGCCCTGTGAAAAAGGGAGACACCGTAAACATCGATTATATGGGTAAATTTGAGAGCACTGGTGAGAAATTCAGCGGCGGCACGGCAACCGGTGCCAAGCTTACCATTGGTTCGGGGCAATTTATTGATGGCTTTGAGGATGGCCTTATCGGGGCATTGCCTCTGGATGGGCTGGATCTGCATCTCACGTTCCCCGAAGATTATCATTCCAAGGAAATGGCCGGAAAGAAGGTTGTTTTTTCGGTGTTTGTGAATTATATCGAGGAATATTCTGCAGAGGATCTTGAAAATGCCGAAAGATCTGTTGGTGTGGCTATTTTGATAGATAATGTTCTGGCTGCCACCAAATTCAAGGATACTCTGCCCAATGCTTTTATTGATGCAAAGGTTAAGCTGCTGATATCCGAAATCGATGAAACCGCTAAATCTATGAATATGACCACCGAAGCATATCTTTCCACCTATTATAAAACCACCGTGGATGAAATGAAACAGCAGGCTGTGGAATATGCCACCGAAGAGGCAAAGGCCGAGATAATGTATCTTGCCATTGCCCACAAGCAGGGAATTGCACTCACGGAAGAAGAATACGAAGCCGAAACAAAACGGCTTGCGGAAGAATACGGATTTAAGGACGACGTTGCAGGCTTTGTGAAAAAATACGGCGGAGAAGCCGATATTCGTAATTCTATTCTGCTTATGCAGGTTTCGGATTATCTTAGCAAGAACGTTGTTATAAAGAAATAAAACAAGAGGCCAAACGCATGGGCGTTTGGCCTTTCTTTTATTTTGCTGTAAGCTTTTCTATTTTCTTTTTGTATCGGTCTTCTTCGCTGTAAATGCAGCCGCAGTATTTTTGCATATAAAGCTCAAGTTCACGCGCTTCGGCCTGCCCTTCCTTGAAAAGAGGGCGGAAATCTTTATAGAGGAATTCTACCCCGTATTTCTCGGCGGCGGCACATGCGATTTTCTTCATAAGCTCGTGATTCTGATAGGGACTTATGAAAAGGGTGGATGTGAATGCATCAAATCCGTTTTCAGCGGCGTATTTTGCGGCGGCTTCCATTCGGCATTTGTAGCAGTAGCCGCATCGGGCATCAATATCTCCGCACACGGCTGAGGTGAATTCCCGAATACCGTAATTATCTTGGAACACAACTTCAAGCCCGATGTTTTGTGCATATTCCTTGAGAGTCTCCCTTCGGGTAGAATATTCGGTGAAGGGGTGGATGTTGGGATTATACCAAAAACCGGTTGGCTCTATGCCTTCGCTCCTTAAGGCCTTTATGCATGCAATGGAGCAGGGGGCGCAACATATATGTAAAAGCGTTTTCATAGCTTTTCACCACCAAAAATTAATATCTTGATTATATCAACAGTATAATGATATGTCAATCGAGCAAAAATGCAAAAAAGTTTACAACTTATAGAATAATTTTTGTTGTGCAAATGGGGAAGATATTGTATAATAAATTAAATAATGGTGTAGTATGCCCAAAGGAGGGGAGAAAATGGAAAATATCAGCTATCTGGATAATAGCGCCACCACCAAAATGAGCGAAAAAGCCAAGGAAGCAATGCTTATGTGTGTGGAGCAAAGTTGGGGAAATCCGTCTTCTCTTCATAGCCTTGGTGTGCAGGCCGAAAAGGTTATGGAATTGGCCAGAATCGGCGTGGCCAATCTCTTGGGCGCCGATCCTTCCGAGATATTCTTCACCGCTTCGGGCACCGAAGCCAATAATATTGCTGTTTTCGGTGCCGCAAAAAAAGGCGCAAAGCGCGGCAAAAGGGTGATCACCACCGCAGTGGAGCATCCATCGGTGGCGGCATGCTTTGATGAACTGGAAAAGCAGGGATTTGAGGTGGTCCGCCTTGCCACGGATAAGTTTGGCGTGGTGAGCGAAAAAGATATATTCGAAGCTGTTAACAGCGATACGATACTCGTGAGCATAATGCTGGTTAATAATGAGCTGGGCGGTGTAAACCCTGTGAAAGCCGCAGCATCAGCTATCAAAAGAGCCAAAGCTCCCGCGATTCTCCATTGCGATGCAGTGCAGGCTTTTGGAAAAATGCCCGTTTCGCCCGCCTCTCTCGGTGTTGATCTTATGAGCATCAGCGCGCATAAAGTCCATGGCCCAAAAGGTGTCGGCGCCCTTTATAAGCGTAAAGGCCTTTCTATTCCGGCGTTGCTTTTCGGCGGCGGCCAGGAAAGGAATATGCGCCCGGGCACCGAAGCCGTGCATCAGCTTGCGGCTTTTGGCGCTGCTGTAGGGGAGATTAGCATAAAAGAGCAATCGGCTAAAGTTGCGGAGCTTAATGAATACGCTCGCAGGAGAATCGCCGATGAAAATATCGGAATTATCAATTCCGCACCCGATGCGTTGCCCTATATCCTTAATTTTTCGGTTCCCGGATATAAATCGGAGACATTGCTTCACTTTTTGGAGCTAAAGGGTGTTTATGTTTCCAGCGGAAGCGCCTGTTCCAAGGGTAGCAGCCAAGTGCTTGCTTCGGCAGGCCTTTCGGCCGCTATGTCGGATAGTGCTCTCAGGGTAAGCTTCAGCCGCTACAACACTATGGATGATGTGGATAGGCTGATAGAAGCCCTTAAAGAAGCGAAAAATCTTATAGTACATTCTACAGGAGATAAAAAATGAAAGAGATTATCCTGATAAAAAACGGCGAGTTGGCTCTTAAAGGCCTTAATCGCTCGAATTTTGAAGCCGCAATGGTAAAAAACCTTAAGGCTTCTCTGGAAAGCCTGGGAGAGATTAAATTTATCCGTTCTCAGTCCACAGTGTTCGCCATTCCTAAAAGCGAAGATTTCCCTATGGACGAAGCTATGCGCCGCACAGGTAAGGTCTTTGGTATAGCAGCGTTTTCCAGAGCCTTATCGCTTAATAAAGATATGGACGAGATACTGGATAACGTTTGCGGTTATTTTGCCGATAGGCTTAATGAAGTTTCTACCTTTAAGGTGAACGCCAAGCGTGCCGATAAATCTTTCCCCTATAAATCTCCCGAGATATGCGCAATGGTGGGAGAACGTATTCTGGAAAACTTTCCCCATCTTTCGGTGGACGTGCATAATCCCGAAGAAATTATCACAATAGAGATAAGGGATTTTGCGGCCTATTGCCACACATCTCAGACTCAGGGTGCAGGCGGTATGCCTGCAGGCACGGCAGGCAAGGCAGCTATTCTTATTTCGGGTGGAATCGATAGCCCCGTGGCCGCATGGATGATGGCTAAGCGCGGCATAGAGCTCACCGCAATTCATTTTGCCAGCCCGCCCTACACCAGCGAGCGTGCCGAGCTTAAGGTGAAGAGCTTGCTTTCGAAAGTGGCGGAATATTCGGGGAATATCAATCTATATATGGTGCCTTTCACCGATATCCAGGATAAGATCGCAAAGCATTGCCCCGAAGATTATTTCACACTCATAATGCGCAGAATGATGATGCGTATTTCCGAAAAAATTGCACGTAAGGCAGGGTGTATGGCACTTATCACAGGCGAGAGCGTAGGTCAGGTTGCGAGCCAGACTTTGCCTGCTTTGGCCACCACCGATATTGTGGTGGATATGCCCGTGCTTCGCCCCGTGATAGGAATGGATAAGGAAGAGATCATAATCATCTCCCGAAAGATTGATACTTTTGATATTTCCATCCAGCCTTACGAAGATTGTTGCACTGTTTTCACACCCAAGCATCCCAAGACAAAGCCCACCATCGCCCAGTGCGAAGAGGCTGAAAGCGCTTTGAACGTGGAAGAATTGTGCGATCAGGCCGCCGAAGCGGCAGTAAGGGAGATTATCGTCCCCAACAGATAAAAAGGAGCTGAAACAATGAAAGCGGAGATCATCAATGTCGGCACAGAATTGCTGCTCGGCGGTATAGTGAACCTTAACAGTCGCTATCTGTCCGAGGAGTTGGCATCCCTTGGCATAGGTGTTTATTACCAAACGTCTGTGGGGGATAATCCTGCCAGGCTTAAAAAGGTTTTGGCAACGGCAGTATCTCGCAGCAATGTTATCATAATCACGGGCGGTCTTGGCCCCACAGCCGATGATATCACAAAAGAGACTGTGGCCGCCGCTTTGAATATTCCCCTTGTGGAAGATGCGGCTTCTCTGGATAGAATAGAGAAGTATTTTGCTGCCAGCGGTCGCACTATGCCCGAGGCCAACCGCAAGCAGGCGCTTTGCCCCCGAGGCGCGGTGATATTCAAAAATTTGGTGGGCACTGCCCCCGGCTATGCTCTTAATGCAGGCAAGCAGCATATCATAATGCTGCCCGGCCCGCCCAGAGAGCTCAAATCTATGTTTGATAATTCCGTGAAGGAATATCTCTCTAAATTTTCCGATGGTGTGATCCTTTCCAAGGAAGTTCGTATTTTTGGAATGGGTGAATCCGAGGTGGCCGAAAAGGTTGCCGATCTGCTGGATATGGAGAATCCCACCGTGGCTCCTTATGCCAAGAGCGGTGAAGTGGAGCTTAGAGTTACTGCCAAGGCGGAAACCGCTATGAAGGCCCACGAAATGTGTATGGCCGTTGTGAACGATATTATCGGCAGATTGGGAGATCTTGTCTATACTCATACCTATGCCAATCTGCAGGAAACCGTTGTGGCAATGCTTAAGGAAAATAGCCTTGGTCTTTCCACGGCCGAATCCTGCACGGCCGGCCTGCTTTCTTCCAGGCTCACCGAAATTTCAGGCGCATCTCAGGTCTTTAATTTTGGCGTAACAACCTATGCCAACGAGATGAAGCAGGATATTCTGGGTGTTAAGGCCGAGACAATAGAGCAATTTGGTGCCGTTAGCGAGCAGACTGCTATTGAGATGGCTGCAGGCGCCAGAAACAAGGGCAAGACTAAACTGGGTGTGGCTATAACAGGTGTGGCCGGACCTAAGGCAAGTGAAGCCAAGCCCGTTGGGTTGGTTTATGTGGCCCTTTGCGATGAAGAAAAATATTGGTGCAGAGAACTGCACCTTAGCCATAAAGCAGGGGACAGGGACGCAATCAGAAATCTGGCTGTGATGAACGCGCTGGATATGGTGCGCCTTTATCTCGCAAAGTCTTCTGCGCTCGGAAGCGGCAAACCATTTGTTGCACAGGCAGAAGAGATAATTGCCGAAGAGAAAGCTTCTCAGCCGGAGATTAATTCCCACATACTTGATGTGGCAGACGTGGAATTCTTAGTGCCCGAGGCCGAAGCCGAAGAGGAAACACCTGCTACTCCCGAAATACCCGAAGAGGCATTCCAATTCTTGGGCTACACCCCCATTGAGGAAGAAACAGAGCAGCAATCTCAGGAAGTGGGATTCTGGGCAAATCTTAAGAATAGATTTTCGCGCAGGAGCGAACCCACTCCGCCGCCTGCGGTGTTGCAGCAGGGAATGATGTTCTATAGTGGCGAAGATGCCGAAGAAGACGAACTCCAACCTCAAGCCGAAGAGGAGATTCCTCGGGCAGAGGAGATAACAGAATCTTTAGAGCAAACCCAAATTGAAGAAATAGAAGCAGCTGAAGAAATTGCTCCTGCTTCCGATATCGAAGTTGAACCCGAAAATATAGCCGAAGAAGCGGCGGCAGAGCCTGAAACTCAAGCTGAAGAGTCTATGCCCGAAGAAACGGATGAGGCGCAACCTGTGATTGAGTTTGTGGATGAGATCGATGAACTTTTAGAAGAGCCTGAGGTTGAAACTGAAGAAGCATTAATTTCGGATATAGTGGTGATCTCGCAAGAAAACGAAGAAGAGAAGGAAACTGAAGAAATGGCAAAATCCAACGGCGCGTTTAAGAGAGTTTTGAAGGCTATTTTCCCATGGAAAGGGGATAAAATAGGCGAAATAATTCGCAAATCGTTGTTTTTGTTGGCGCTGGCTGTTTTTGTGGGAGCCGCTGTTTATCTTATCAGTTTTTTCTCTGATCAATCGCGAAACACTCGGCTTATCAACAACGTGCGTGATCAATGGAACCAGGTGGTGGATGACGACACAATAAACGAAGAAGGCATCTACAATCGCTTTCAGTTCCTTATAGATCAAAATCCCGACGTTATAGGCTGGATCAAGATAAACGACACCAACGTGGATAACCCCGTTTATCAAAGCAGCGATCTTTTCTATTATGAAAACCATAATATGGCCAAGGAAGAAAGCCGCTACGGTGCTCTGTTTGCCCATCCCGATTGCTATATTGATGCCGATACGGTTGCCCGCAATATCACCATCTATGGCCACAACACCCAGGATGGCTCGATGTTTGGCAATCTCACAAAATATCGCCTTTCCGGCTTCTATAAAAGGCATCCGATTATAGAGTTCGATACTCTTTATCGCGAAGGCGAATATAAGATCTTCTCGGCTATGATAGTGAACGCTTATCCCGGCCAGGACGATGGTTATGCCTATGATTATTCCCGCACCACTTTCTCTTCCGATCTGGATTTTGAGATGTGGATAGATGAAGCCAGAAAAAGAAGTATGTATAACACGGGTATTGATGTTACAGCCGAGGATGAAATAATCACTCTTTCCACCTGTGTGTACGATTTCTATGAGGCTCGCCTTGTGATTATGGCAAGGCGTGTGCGCGAAGGCGAATCCACCAAGATCGACACATCGGTTGTTAAGGACAACGGCAAGAACACACTTTATCCCCAGGCTTACTACGACGTTTACGGCGGCACCAAGCCTGATTACTACACCAGAGACGAGAAATAAATACCTATTGGAGTGTTTTATTTATGAAACAAAGCATAAAAATAGATATAATCTACTTCGGCGTTGAGAGAGACACCAAAATGGAGTTTTGTTTCAACGATTTCGATAAAATGCCCGTGCGCACCTTGGCTACTGCGGCCGAGGGAAGGGATGATTTTCTCTACGCACTTAAAAGGGCAGTCTATCGCAGCGATATTGTGATAGTGGTTGGCGGCCTGAGCAGCAAGATTTATATTCCCGGCATTATCGGCGCCGCTGTGGGTGCCACAGCTGAAAAAGTGGATTACAAAGCTCTCGGCTTTGCAGAGCCTGCCCAGCCCCTTGTGTTCCCTAAGGGAGCAATTCCTCTTGTCACACCCAATAATCATATTGGGGGCATGCTGCTGGAAAAGGGAAGGCAATCTATTATAGTGCTCAGCGAAGATGCAACGATCCGCCATCAGTTGTTGGAAGAACTTATCTATCCCTATATCTTTGATGTGGAGATGGAAGACAACAGCAACGTGATATATTCTTCTTCGGCTGCTGTGCCTGAAGAAACTATTGCTGAAGAACCAAAAGAAGAGGCTATAACAGAAGCCACGGTTGCAGAGCCCGCAGAAGAACTGCCTGCAGCAGAAGAAGCTGTGCCGGTGGAAATGGAAGCCGCCGAAGAAATTGCTGAGGAAGTTGCCGAAGAACCTGCTGTGGAAGAGATTGCAGAAGAGGCAGAAGCAACAGAGATAATCGAAGAATTCACAGAGCAGGCAATCGAAGAAGCCGATGAAGAGGCGCCTATAGGCAATGAAGAAGGTCTGTTCGTTGTTGTGGACGACGGAAGCGACGAACTTGGAGATGAAGAAGACGAAGAGTTTGTTGCCTTTAAGGATTTTGTGGCTCCCTTGGCCGATGAAACTTTGGCTTCCGCAGAGTACACCGGCTATCAGTACGACGATGCGGAGGATGAATTACCCTATGCCGATAGGGATATATATGCTCCCGAGCGCCCGTCTGTGGCCAAGATTCTCGGTATTATCGTGGCTCTGCTGTGCATCGGTGCATCGGCAGCGATATTTATGCTTGTGATATTGGGCCTTATATAGTGCCCAACTACATATAAGGGGTAAAATATGGATAATCTTGTTCAAAATCTTGTGGGCTTTTTTCAGGAGCATCTTTCCAAGGAAGTTGTTATATTCATAATCTCTATGCTTCCGATTTTAGAACTTCGCGGCGGCCTTATAGCAGCGGCTTTGCTTGGCGTGGAATGGAGTGTGGCTTTTCCCATCTGCGTGGTGGGAAATATGTTGCCCATCCCGTTCATCTTGCTTCTTATCCGCAAGATATTAGAATGGCTAAAAAAGACTAAGGTCTTTGCCAAGCTTGCCAATAAGATAGAGGCCAGAGCCAAAGAAAAAAGCGGAGACCTCGAAAAGAAAAAGCTTAATCTTAAGATACTCGGCCTATTCCTTTTTGTTGGCATTCCTCTTCCCGGCACAGGAGCATGGACAGGTGCGTTGGTTGCTGATGCGCTTGATCTCAGAATGAAATTTTCCTTACCAACGATCACATTCGGTGTTATATTGGCCGGTGTTATTGTGTCTCTTATAGGCTACGGTATTCCTGCTATTATATAAATAAAACCCTATGCCAAACGGCATAGGGTTTTTGATTTGCTTTCAAAGCTTATTTCAGCGCGGCGGCCTTCTGAGCACATTCATCCATAAGTGCATCCAGAGCATCGCTGTTGGCCTGTGTGGCAGAATCCATCATCTGGAGAGTATCTTTGGTTTCGTTAAGAGAAGCGCAAAGCTGCATAAACTCTTCGTTGAACCTTTTGGCAGATTCCATCACTTCGCTTCTGAGGGTGTTCAGGCGGTCGTGAGTGTTCTCAATGCCTGAGATATTGCGCTGAACTTCTATCTCTGCCATAGAAGAAGTTTGCTTTGCGTTCTGAATAATTGCTTCGGCGTTAGCCTGAGAAACAAGATAAAGCTTGCCGATATTCTCACTAAGCCTTTCTATCTCTTCGCGCTTGCGCTCAAATTCATCCACAGTGGCCTGCAGCTGCTCGGCGCGGCGGGAAGCTTCCTTAAGATCAATATTAAGATTTTCAATTCGGGCTAAGAGAGTGTTCTCTTCGCCCTTATATTTTTTCACAAGAGCCTCAATGTAGTTGGTAACGTCTTCGCGATTGAAGCCCATAAAACTTTTTCGAAATCCCGGTGAAGCCATAAAAATTCTCCGTTCATAAACTATTGGCAGATATCTGCTGTAAAAAACATTATATCAGCATTTATTGTAAATTACAACAAAATCTTACAAATGAATATTTTTGGCAGAAAATATGCAATTTTGGGGTAATTTTATGCAATATACCGTTGCAAAAATAATAGTTTTGATATAAAATAGAATAGAATAATTATGTTTTGGGTAAGGTGCAATTATGACAAGAAAAACAGCAAGAGAAAATGCATTTATCTTAATATTTGAAAAGTCCTTTAGGGAAGAATCTTTGGATGAAATTCTGGAGATTGCAGAAGAGGGCGGAGAGCTTGAAGTTGATGATTTTTGCAAGCAGCTCTTTTTTGGCGTGTGGGAAAACTTAGAGAAGATCGATAAGCTTATCTCCGAAAACATCTCGGGATGGAAGATAGGCCGCCTTTCTTCGGTTGCTCTGGCTGCTTCCCGACTGGCTCTTTTTGAAATGCTTTATATGGATGATATCCCCGTGGGCGTTTCTATCAACGAAGCCGTAGAGCTCTGCAAGAAGTTTGGCACAGATAAGGATGCTTCTTATGTGAACGGCACGTTGGGTGCCATCTCTCGCTTGGAGAAGAGCGAAGAATGAAATATGTATTAGGCATAGACACAAGCAACTACACCACATCTGCCGCGGTTTGCTGTGTGGAGGATATGGAGATAGTTGCCAACAATAAGCGCTTGCTGGAAGTGAAAAGCGGCGAATG
The DNA here is from genome assembly GCA_045644025.1 of Acutalibacteraceae bacterium. Taxonomy (GTDB): domain Bacteria; phylum Bacillota; class Clostridia; order Oscillospirales; family Acutalibacteraceae; genus JAZRGE01. The sequence continues at coordinate 10,962 of JAZRGE010000002.1, forward strand.
CGGTTTAAGGCAGAGCGATGCTGTGTTTCAGCACGTAAAGGCCCTGCCCGAAATAATAAATGGAGCAGTGGGCTGTGTTGATAATGGTGATAAGCCCGTTTGTGTTGCTGTTTCCGATAGGCCATCCGAGCAGGATGGGAGCTATATGCCTTGTTTCCTTTCCGGTATTGCTTCGGCCGAGGCAGCGGCATCTGTTCTGAAGGTGCCTTGCTATAGATTTTCTCATCAGGCAGGCCATATTGCTGCAGCACTTTATTCCGCAGGCAGAATGGATCTTGCCAACCGTAGTTTTTTAGCTCTTCACGTTTCGGGCGGCACCACTCAGGCTTTGTTGGTTAGCCCGGATGAAGATAATATATTCACTATAAAATGTGTTGGCGGGAGCAACGATCTTAAGGCAGGCCAGGCGGTAGACCGCATCGGCGGAATGCTGGGCCTTAGATTCCCTGCCGGGGCAGAACTGGAGAAACTTGCCCTTAGATCTAATCAGAAATATGATCCTCGCCCCATTATTAAGGATGATACGTTCAGCCTTTCGGGGCTTCAAAATATGGCGGAAAAGATGCATAGGATGGGGGAGAGCCCCGAAGATATCGCCAGATTCACGCTGGATTTTATTGCCGTGAGCATTTCTTCCTGTGTGGATGGCCTGCTGGCCGAGTATGGCAGGATGCCGGTTGTGTTTGCAGGCGGAGTGATGTCCAACAGCATAATTCGCCGCCGAATAGAAAGTAGATACGATTCTGCATTTGCTGCTCCCATCTTTTCTTCCGATAATGCGGCAGGCATAGCCCTTTTGGGTGCCATGAGTTATTTACGAGGTGTGTAATGAACAGATTTGTCTTTTCCGTTGGCGAACTTAACAGATACGTGCGTTCGGTTCTGGAATCAGACAGCAACCTTTCCTCACTTTACGTGGCAGGGGAAATATCCAATTTCACCAACCACTATCGCAGCGGCCATTTGTATTTCACATTGAGCGACAGTACTTCTTCCATAAAATGCGTTATGTTTGCATCGGCCGCATCCTGGCTTAAGTTCAGGCCCGAAAACGGAATGGCGGTTATTTGCCGCGGCAGAGCCTCGGTTTATGAAAAAGACGGTGTTTATCAATTCTATTGCGAGGATATGCAACCCGATGGCGCAGGTGCACTGGCTCTGGCCTTTCAGCAGCTTAAGGATAAGTTGGAAAAAGAAGGTCTTTTTGATAGCGAGCGCAAAAGAATGCTGCCGCGTTATCCCAAAAAGATCGGTGTTATCACATCCGATACAGGGGCTGCTATCAGGGATATATTAAATGTTTCGGCCAGAAGATACCCCTTGGCAGAAATTCTTTTCCACCCTGCATTGGTGCAGGGAACGGATGCACCGGCCAGCCTTATCAAGGCGTTGGATGCCATGTATAAGACTGAGGCAGACGTTATAATCATCGGCCGCGGCGGCGGAAGCGCCGAAGATCTTTCGCCGTTTAACGATGAGATGTTGGCTCGCAAGATTGCGGCCGCACCCGTGCCTGTTATTTCTGCTGTGGGGCACGAAACAGATTTTTCAATATCCGATTTTGTGGCAGACGTGCGCGCGGCCACTCCTTCGGCGGCAGCCGAATTGGCTGTGCCCGATATTGCCGAGCTTTCGGGCTTTGTTTTCTCCGCCGAATCGCGAATTTCAGCAGCGGCAGGGCGAATCGTGAAGGAGCAGGCATTAAGGCTCCAAGGCCTTAATGCGGCGGAATCGCTTAAGCATCCCCATAGGTATTACGAAGTAAAAATGCAGCAGCTGGATAGCCTGCAGCTTTCCCTTATAAATTCTGCAGAGCAAACAGTTGCAAAGCACTCCGCACGGTTTGGCGCGCTTGTCTCCAAGCTGGATGCATTAAGTCCCCTTAGTGTGATCAAAAGGGGATATGCAAGAGTGGATAAAGGTGCAGAGCCTATCACAAGGGCCGCTCTTGCTCAAAAAGGAGATAAGATTAAAATCACCATGCAGGACGGATTTATTAATTGTACTGTAGACAGCACGGAGGTTGAAGACATATGAAGGAAATGACCTTTGAAGAAAAAATGGCTCGCCTAGAGCAAATTGTGGAAACTTTAGAGAGCGGCAAATGCCCTTTGGAAGAGGCCACAGCTCTCTTCGACGAAGGAATAAAACTTTCGGCCGAATGCGATAAGGTGCTGCAGAGCGCTATGCAGAAGATAACGGATATTTCGGCCGCAAAGGAGAATTAAGATGAGCGTTGATAAAATGCTTAAAAACTATAAGCAGATGGTGGAGCAAGCTCTTGCCCAAAAAATGCAGGTAGGGGATATTGCCCAAAAAGAAGTCTTTGATGCTATGGAATATAGCACGATGCTTGGCGGCAAAAGGATCCGCCCTGCTATTATGATGGAGTTCTGCCGTCTTTGCGGCGGTAAGCCCGAAGATGCTCTTTGCTGTGCGATGGGTATGGAAATGATCCACACCTCATCCCTTATTCACGATGATCTCCCTTGCATGGACAACGACGATATGCGCCGCGGCAAGCCTTCTTGCCACAAGGCCTTTAGCGAAGACACAGCCCTTCTGGCAGGCGATGGCCTGCTTATGTGGGCTATAGACGTGGCAGGTGAGACTAGACTGGATGATGGCAGGGTGCGCCGCGCTATGCAAAAAATGGCCCACGCCGCCGGCTCTTTTGGAATGGTGGGCGGCCAGGTTTGCGATCTTGCGCTGGAAAAGGCCGATAGCGTGAGCGTGGAGCAGCTTGAATATACCCACAAGAGAAAGACGGGCGCACTGATCTGTGCATCGGCCGAGATAGGCTGCATTTTAGGTGGCGGCACTGCAGAGCAGACTGCGGCAGCGATTAAATATGCCGAAAATATTGGTTTGGTCTTCCAAATTGTGGATGATATCTTGGATATCACAGGAGATGAAGCGTTGCTTGGCAAGCCTATTGGTAGCGATGAAGCCAACAACAAACCCACCTGGGCCACCCTTCTGGGAATAGAAGGTGCAAAGGAACTTGCCGGGAAGCTTACGGCCGAAGCAAAAGATGCTCTTGATATTTTTGGCGGCGAAGCCGACACAATGAAGGAATTTGCAGATATGCTGCTTGATAGAAAGTTCTGATTTTCGGAGGAAATATGGAATATAAATTCCTGCCGGCAATATATGGGCCGGAAGACGTGAAAAAATTGGATAAAGCCGCAACTCTTGCTCTCTGCGAGGAGATAAGGGATTGCATAATCAGCACTGTTTCTCAGAACGGTGGTCATCTTGCATCCAATTTAGGAGCTGTGGAGCTCACGGTGGCTATCCACCAAAGCTTTTCCTCTCCCCGAGATTCCGTGTTGTTCGACGTGGGTCATCAGTGCTACACTCATAAGCTGCTCACAGGCAGGTTCGATAGGTTTTCCACCATCCGCACAGAGAACGGTCTTTCGGGCTATATGCGCCCAGATGAAAGCGAGCACGACCCGATGATAACGGGCCACAGCAGCAGTTCCATTTCGGCGGCCTATGGTATCGCCAAGGCTAAAGAACTTTGCGGAGAAGAAGGCTACGTTGTGGTTGTTGTAGGCGATGGCGCTATGACGGGCGGTATGGTCTATGAAGCAATGAACAATGCAGGCAGCAGCAAGCTTAAGAACAATCTTATTGTTGTGCTCAATGATAATAAAATGTCTATATCGGGCAACGTGGGAGCTCTGGCAAGATATTTAAGTGCCATTCGCTCTAAGCCGGGTTACCATCGCTTTAAGAATAGGGTGGAGAGATTTTTGTTGAGAATTCCTCTTATAGGCAAATGGCTCCGCAGAAATATCTTCCGTTCCAAAACAATGCTTAAAAATGCCATCTACCACAGCAACATCTTTGAGGCTTTGGGCTTTAATTATATGGGCCCCGTGGATGGCCATGATATAGAAAAGCTGAATTCACTTTTTCAGGTGGCCAAGGAAGAGGATAGGCCTGTGATTATTCACGCTATGACTACCAAGGGTAAGGGCTATAACTACGCTGAAGATAGCCCCACAGATTACCACGGCGTTTCTCCCTTCAATGTGGAAAAGGGAAGTGAACAAACCGGAAAGAAGAACTTTTCTTCTGTTTGCGGCGATGTTCTATGTGATATGGCAAAAGAAGATGAAAAGATATGCGCTGTCACAGCCGCTATGCGCGAAGGCACGGGTCTTGTGGGATTTGCACAGCAGTATCCTAAGCGTTTCTTTGATGTGGGAATAGCCGAGCAGCACGCCGTGGCATTTTGCGGCGGCCTTGCTTCCAAAGGGTTAAAGCCTGTGTTTTGCGTTTATTCTTCTTTCCTGCAAAGGGGTTACGATCAGATCATTCACGATGTTGCCATTGCCGGCTGGCCGGTCACGTTTTGCATAGATAGAGCGGGAATTGTGGGAGACGACGGCGAGACCCATCAGGGCCTTTTCGATGTTTCGTTCCTCACAGCTATTCCGGGGCTGGAGATCTATTCTCCTGCCAACTATGCCGATATGGAAATAGCGCTGAGAAATGCAATCGAATCTGCTGCCCCTTCGGCGGTAAGGTATCCTCGTGGCGGCCAGTGCGATATTGATGGCTACATAGCAACGGATTCCGATTACGTTGTGATGGGCGAAGGCGATATCGCTATCGTCACCTATGGTATCACTTCGGGAGATGCAGCTGCTGCCGCAAAGGATCTTAGCAACAGCGGTGTGAGCACCTGTTTTATTAAACTTAACAAGATATTTCCCGTGGCAGAAGAGCTTATAGAGAAGTTTTGTGGATTTAAGAAGGTCTTCTTCTTTGAGGAAGGCATGCGCAACGGCGGCATTGCCGAGCTTATGGTTTCCCGCATGTGCGAAAGGGGATACAGCGGCAAGGTGAACGTTGTGGCCGTGGAAGAAAAATTTGTGCCTCAAGCCACCCAAACGGCTGCCAGAGCGGCTCTCGGGCTGGATAAGGATTCGATTATAAAGACCGTAAAAGAGGGTTAGATTTTGAGCGAAAAGAAGAGATTGGATATTGCCCTTGTGGAAAGAGGGCTTATGGATAGCCGCGAAAAGGCCAAGGCTGTGATTATGGCAGGCGGCGTTTATGTGAATGGCCAGAAGGCCGATAAGCCGGGGGAACCTGTGCATGATGATGATAAGATAGAGGTGCGAAGCGGTGGAATCGGATACGTGAGCCGCGGCGGGCTTAAGCTTGAAAAGGCAATGAAGAGTTTCCCTATAAATTTAGATGGGGCTGTTTGTGCCGATATCGGTGCATCCACAGGCGGTTTCACCGATTGTATGCTACAAAACGGTGCGGCCAAGGTCTATGCTATAGACGTAGGCTATGGCCAGCTTGCATGGAAATTGCGCACCGATGAGCGCGTTGTGGTGATGGAACGCACTAATTTCCGCTATGTAACAGAAAAAGAGATCGATATGCCGCTGGATTTTGCATCGGTAGACGTTTCGTTTATCTCCCTTGCACTCATCCTGCCCGTGCTGTTTCCCTTGCTTAAGGAAGGCGGCGAGGCAGTCTGCCTTATAAAGCCGCAGTTTGAAGCAGGCAAGGATAAGGTGGGCAAAAAAGGGGTCGTCCGCGATATCGGTGTGCATAAGGAAGTTGTGCAAAGAGTAACCGATATGATGTTGGAAACAGGTTTTTCCGTGGCAGGGCTTGAGTATTCCCCAATTAAGGGCCCCGAAGGAAATATTGAATATCTTGCCTATATTCGCAAGGATTCGCGCAGGGCATACGAAGCCCCCACGCCCGATGAAGTGGTGGAGGAATCTCATAATCAACTTTGATTTTATTAGATAGGAGGAATAGGCGTGAAGATAGCTGTTATTCCCAATTTATCCCGAGAAAAGGCGTTGGGTATTGCTTTGGAAGTCGGCCATATTCTCAGATCTCTGGGCGCCGAGCCCATGATCTCCAACGAGATAGAGGAAATAAATTCTGCCGATTTTTTGCGCGTTGATCCCAAGGAATTGCTAAATAGTTGCGATCTGGCCATTGCCATCGGCGGCGATGGCACCATTATCCACGCAGCCAAGCAGGCGGCTCGCTATGGGAAGGCCACCTTGGGTATAAATGCAGGCCGAATAGGCTACCTTGCAGGCCTGGAGCAGAACGAGCTTTCCTCGCTCGAAAAGCTTATTTCGGGGAGCTACACCGTCTCCGATAGGGTGCTTTTGAAGGCTTCGGTGGATGATAAAGAATTCTATTGCCTCAACGATGCCGTGATTGCACGTGGTGCTCTCTCCAGAATGGTGGATATTATTGTGGATATTGATGGCAGCAGCATGGGTATCAGAGCCGACGGTGTGGTTGTGGCCACTCCCACGGGCTCCACAGCCTATTCACTTTCCGCAGGCGGCCCCGTTGTGGATCCCTCGGTGGGCGGCATAGTGCTTTCCTATATTTGCCCCCAATCTCCCGGCGCAAGATCGGTTGTGCTGGGGCAGGATGCTAAGCTTTGCGTTTCGGCTGTGGCAGGGCAGGATACAGATATGTATCTCACCATCGATGGTGAGCAGGCCTATAAGCTTTCGCCTCAAAGCAAGGTTACCATTCAGAAGGATAAGGATCACATTGCCAGGCTTATAAGCATTAAGGGCGAGCCCTTCTGGCATATTCTTTCCCGAAAGTTGAAATAAAGAGGTAGCGGATATGAAGAAGAACAGACAAAAGACGCTTTTAGAAATAATTTCCCAATATTCGGTAGCCACTCAGGATGAGCTCCAGAGCAGGCTTACCGAAGCAGGCTTTGATGTAACTCAGGCCACGGTTTCTCGAGATCTGCGCGAGTTAAAGATCATTAAGGCGCAGGATTCGGAGGGTGGCTACAGATACGTGGTTGATAGAGCCGCGGCAGGCGGTGAACTTGCCCGAATGAAGGAAATATTCCGTAATTCTGTTATAAGTGTTCACAGTGCTATGAACGACGTGGTTGTAAAGTGCTATTCGGGCACTGCTCAAGGAGCCTGTGCTGCTGTGGATAATCTCTTCGGAGATATGACTATAGGCACTCTTGCTGGCGACGATACGATTTTCATCGTCACGCAGGATGAAGCATCAGCCAAGGCTTTGGCTGTGCAGCTTGAACTTCATAAAAGGGGATAAACTATGCTTAAGTTTCTGCATATCGAGAATATTGCAGTAATTGAGACCGCCGACATTGAGTTTGCCGATGGCCTTAATGTTCTCACGGGCGAAACAGGTGCAGGTAAATCTATTATTATCGATTCCATCAATGCCGCTCTGGGCGAGCGTACCTATAGAGAGATCATTCGCAGCGGTTGTGATAAGGCCAAGGTGAGTGCTCTTTTTGAAAATATCTCTGATGAGACCAAGACCCTGCTTGCCGAGCAGGAACTTGCCCCCGATGAAGAGGGCAATATTCTCTTGGTGCGCACTCTTTCGGCCGATGGTCGCTCTTCTCTTAAGCTCAACGGCCAGGCTGTTACGGCCTCGGTTGTAAAGGAGATCGTGAAATCTCTGGTGTCTATTCACGGCCAGCACGATAATCAGGCCCTGCTCAACAGCGATTATCATTATAAATTTATAGATGCCGTAGCCGATAACGGCGATGTGATGGATGAGTATTTTGCCCTTTACGAAAAGCTTTGTGCTGCCCGTCGCCGCCTTAAGAAATTGGACACGGATGAGACAGAAAAGCTTAATAGGATTGATTTGCTCAATTATCAGATAAACGAGATAGAAAGTGCCGGCCTAAAGATAGGCGAAAAGGAAGAACTCGAAGCAAAGCGGAAACTTTTTCAGAATATGGAGACGATCCTTTCGGCATTAAATATAGCAGGCGGAATGATAAACGGGCAGGATGATATGCCCGGAGCCGCCGCACTTTCCCAGGATGCATCGGCACGGCTTGGCGCTATTGCCAATGTCTGCACGCCGGCTGCCGCTCTAAGCGAGCGACTGGCTTCTGCCGGAGCCGAACTGGCCGATATAGGCTACGAACTGAGAGAACTCCTTTCCAGAGATAATTTCGATCCTGCCGCCCAAAGCGCTGTGGAAGAAAGATTGGATATTCTCCATAGAATTTTAAGGAAATATGGCAGCGATGAAGAAAGCGTGCTGGAATATCTTGAAAAATCAAAAAGGGAGCTTGCTGCAATAGAAAACAGCGATGCCGAAAAGGAAAGCCTGCTGGCCGAAATTTCGGTGCTGGAAGATGATATCGTGGCTGCCGCAGGCAGGCTCACCGCGGGCCGCAAGGCAGCAGGTGAGAAGTTCTCGGCCGAGATATGCAGTGCGTTGGAGCAGCTTAATATGCCGAATGCGAAGTTTATCGTGGATGTAGCTCCCGCCGTTTATTCCAAGACAGGCGCTGATAGAGTTGAGTTCCTTATTTCAGCCAATGCAGGTGAGGAACCACGGCCCCTTTCCAAGATAGCATCGGGCGGCGAACTCTCCAGAATAATGCTGGCGATAAAGAGCGTGCTATCCGATAAGGATGGAATATCCACCCTTATATTCGATGAAATAGATGCAGGCGTCAGCGGTCGCACGGCTGTGAAGGTTGGCGAGAAGCTGAGAAAGGTTGCAGAAAGCCATCAGGTGATTTGCATCACCCACCTGGCTCAGATAGCCGCCGTGGCACATAATCATCTGCTCATTTCCAAGAGTGTGGAGAACGAACGAACCCGCACCTCTGTGGAGCCGTTGAGCGGGGAAGAAAGAATAAAAGAAGTGGCCAGAATTATTTCCGGCGGGGAAATGACAGAAAGCCTCTACAACACAGCCAAAGAACTGATAAGCACAGGTTTGACAATGAACTGACACTGTGGTATCATATATTGAAATCTGCTTAGGAGATAGAAAAATGACCTTATTTGACGAACTTAAAGAAAGAGGGCTCATCGCCCAGACAACCAACGAAGAAAGAGTGCGCGAACTGCTCAACAGCGGCCACGCCACGTTTTATATCGGCTTTGATCCCACTGCCGACAGCCTTCACGTGGGCCATTTTGTGGCTATGATCGTTATGTCCCACATGCAGAAGCACGGCCACACTCCTATCGCTCTTTTCGGTGGCGGCACCGGCCTTATCGGTGATCCTTCGGGCAAAAGCGATATGCGCAAAATGCTCACTAAGGAGACTGTGGACTACAACATTCAGTGCTTTATTAAGCAGATGGGTCGCCTTGTGGATTTTTCCGATGGCAAGGCCCTTATGGTGAACAACGGAGATTGGCTCCTTGGGCTCAACTACATTGAGTTCCTGCGTGAGATCGGTGTTCACTTCTCGGTAAACCGTATGCTTTCAGCCGAGTGCTACAAGCAGAGAATGGAGCGCGGTCTTTCCTTCTTCGAACTCAACTATATGATCATGCAGAGCTATGATTTCTATATGCTTTCCCAGAAATACGGTTGTAATCTCCAGCTTGGCGGCGACGATCAGTGGAGCAACATTATAGGCGGCGTGGAGCTTATTCGTCGTGCATCCCAGAAGGAAGCCTTTGGTATGACATTCGGCCTTCTTCTCAACAGCGAAGGCAAGAAAATGGGCAAGACAGAGAAGGGCGCTGTTTGGCTTGATGCCGAAAAGACTTCTCCTTATGATTTCTATCAGTATTGGCGTAATGTGGATGATGCCGATGTTATCAAATGCATGAAGATGCTCACATTCGTACCCCTCGAGGAGATCAGAGAGTATGAAAAGCTTGAGGGCAGCCAGCTTAATCCCGTTAAGGAGCGCTTGGCCTATGAGCTCACCACCCTTATCCACGGTAAGGAGGAGGCTGATAAGGCTCTCTCCGCTGCAAAGGCTCTCTTTGCAGGCGGCGCAGATGATACCAATATGCCCTCCACCCAGATTGAAGATGCCGATCTCACCGATGGCAGCATCGCTATCCTTGATCTTATGCTTAAGGGCGGCCTTATTCCTTCTAAGGGCGAAGGCAGGCGCTTGGTGGAGCAGGGCGGCGTTTCTATCAACGATGAAAAGGTTTCCCAGGTGTTCACTCTTGTTTCTGCCGATCAGCTTAAAGAAGGCGTGATCGTTAAAAAAGGCAAGAAGGTTTACCACAAGTTCTTTATGTAAGGAGAAATGATATGAATCCTATCGCAACTATTATTATGGATGATGGCCAGGTGATGAAGGCGGAACTTTATCCCGAGATCGCTCCTGAGACTGTTAAGAACTTCATTTCCCTTGCCAACGAAAAGAATTTCTACGATGGACTTATCTTCCACCGTTGTATTCGTGATTTTATGATCCAGGGCGGTTGCCCCTTCGGCACAGGCACAGGTGGCCCCGGCTACCACATTAAGGGCGAATTTGCCATTAACGGGCACATCAATAATCTTTCTCATCAGCCCGGCGTGCTTTCCATGGCTCGCGCTCAGGATCCGGATTCCGCAGGTTCACAGTTCTTTATCTGCGTGGCCGATGATTCCTTCCTTGATGGCCAGTATGCCGCCTTCGGCAAGCTCACAGAAGGCCTTGATGTGGCCGAAAGAATTTCCAAAGTGCGCACCAATTTCAACGATAAGCCGCTGGAAGAGCAGAAAATCAAATCCATCCGTGTAGAATAAAAAGCAGTCGGCTATCTTATTGGATAGCCGACTTTTATTTTAGAAAGGTGATAGGAATATGTTTGGATTCGAAATGGACATTCTTAAATTCTTTCAGAATTTGAGAACTGATTTTTTGAACGCGTTTTTCGAGTATATCACAATGTTTGGCGAAGAGACGATTATGATTGTGCTTGTGGCAATTATCTATTTTGCCGTGGATAAGAGAATGGCTCATAGGTTGTTCTTCATAGCGGCTACTTCTATGGGTGTAAACAGCGCTATCAAAAGCATTGCCAAGGTGCCAAGACCGTTTGTGAAAGAGGATATATCCTGCGTGCGCCCCGAGACTGCAACCGGTTATTCCTTTCCCAGCGGTCACACTCAGAACACTTCCACCTGGCTGCCTGCTCTTGCTATTCAGGTGAGAAAAAAGGCCTTCTCTATAGCTGCGGCAGTTATAATAATACTTGTGGCGGTTTCACGAGTGTACCTTGGTGCTCATTACCCAAGCGATGTGGTGGTAGGAGCCATACTGGGTGTTGGGTTTGCCTTCCTTGGCAACTACATCTTTGATAAGGTGCAGAATAAGCTACATTTATTTATAGGTCTTGCGGTGGCTTTTGCTCCGTTTATTGTTTGGTTCTTTATAGGTGCCGATGAACTTTACAGAGATATTTTTAAGTTCTACGGTATGGTGCTGGGTGTGATACCCGCCTTGGGGATAGAAAAGAAATTTGCCGATATGCAATATAACGTCCCGCTTTGGAAGAAGGCGCTACGCGTGGTAATAGCAGTTGTGCTGGCTTTTGCCGTGAAGGAAGGTATCAAAGCGCTGAACGTTTTTGGTGTTCTGCAACTGACGTTTCTTTTCGATATGTTGCGCTATTTCCTGTTGGTCGTAGTGGTTTTTGGTTTGTGCCCCGTTGTATTTAAGAAGCTTAGAATTTGACGTTGACATTTGAGTTTCTCAATGCTATTATAGCGGTAAATTAGCCTTGAAGGGTGTTTTATTATGCAGAACAGTGTGTATCCCAAAATCGTAGTTAAGGGTAGCTCGGGCCAGGATCCTAAGGTTCTTCGCGATGGAAACGATTTTTATATGGTGAATGACGGATGTGTTTTCTTTCCGGGATTCCCTATCCTTCATTCAAAGGATCTTATCCATTGGGAGCACATTTCCGATGCTGTTAGCGATTGCGAATGGGCAAGGGAAGCGGGCCTTGATGCTGTGGATAATCAATACGGCTTTTGGGCAGGCGCGCTCTTCAAGCACAATGGAAAATATTATGTCTTTGTTGATTTTGCATATCACGAATCAAAAGAGAAGGGGGCTATTGAGGGCCCTATTGCAGTGTATGTTACCTGCGCTGATACTCCCTATGGCCCGTGGGAAACGCCCTGGCATCTTATATCCACAAAGCACGGTATTGATCCTAACTTTTTTTGTGATAACGACGGCCAATGCTATCTTTTTGTGAAAAATGATGTTCTTGAATCCCCCGAAATAGTGGCTTACCGCATTTCGTCCGATTGCAAAAGTGTTCTGGAGGGCCCGTTTTCTATATGGGAAGGGCACAGGCAGGGGTGCTCCGAAGGCCCCGCGATGTTCAAGAAAGACGGATATTATTATCTCACGATTTCCGAGGGCGGCACGGGCTTTTATCATCGCACAAATATGGCAAGGGCTAAAAATATATTAGGCCCCTATGAAGCGAACCCATATAATCCCTTGCTTCACGAGGATGATCATTCACTGCCTCTTCAGAAATTAGGCGCGGCAACCCTAACCTTTGATAACAGCGGAAGATGGTGGGCCCTGCATCATTGCGGAAGGCCGCTGAAAGCTGAAGATGGAGAACTCTATTGCCCCGTTGGCAGGGAGGCCTGCATTTCTCCGCTGAAATGGACAGAAGACGGATGGCTTAAGGGAGATTTGGAAGAAGACGGATATAAAGGCCTGCCCGATCTGCCCGAATGCAATTTTTCTATGAGTAACACCGATGAATTCGATGGGGATAGCCTTTCCAACAATTGGGTTTATTATAGAGTGCCTGATTACAGCCTGTTTGATCTGAATAAGCGTAAGGGCTGGATTAGTATTAAATCGAACGGCCTTCCTTTTGCAGAGCGCCTTTGCAAGAGTCGAATTTTTATGTTTGCAAAGGATTTTAAGTACGAAGCATCCACCTATATGGAAGCAAACTTAAAGGAAAACGGCAAATCAGGTATCACTCTGTTCTACGACGAGCGAAACTATATGATCTTCGCGCTGAACAGCAATGGTAAACTTTCTGTGGAAGAGCGTATTTGCGGAAATTGCAGATCTATCTGCGAAATTGATATTCCAAAAAGTGAAGGAATTGAATTAAAAATCAAGGTGAACGATCGCTCTACACGTTTGGCCTATAGCATAAACGGCGAGGAAACGGAACTTGATCTTACCTACGATACCTTCCTTATCAGCGATGAAGCCGTGATGAAGGATGGCGGCGGATATTCCGGCGCAAAGATTGGCATCTTTGTGGCGGGCAGTGATTCGTCGGCAGATTTTGATTATTTTAGATATATAGAAAAATAAAAAACAATAAAAGCCACAGATTTGATTCTGTGGCTTTTAATTTATATATCCTTTTCGTGATGGGTGGTGAGCATTTCGAAATCGCCGCGGATAGCATAGAGCTGGCCGGAAACAAGCTCAATTTCAATATTCCTGCGAAGTCTGTTCACCTTGCAATCGCCAAACTTTTTGCCGTTCCAATCCGGCTCCCAGAAAAGCGCATCGCCCGTGAAGGGTGTGCAATCATCATAGGTAAATCCCGGCATAGGCTGACCTTTTTCATCAATTATCTGCACACGGATCCTGCCGAAGGGGCAGTTCACGTTTATCTTAAGGCTATCTCCCGTGGGGCGCAACCATTTTGTGCGCACTCTTGCTGTGCGGGAAATGGATTCTAAGTACATAAAACCGTCGAGCCTTAAGGTATGCATCATTAAAGCGGCATCTGCCAGATTCTGATTCTGGAAATGCTCGGCCTTGGAACCGCCCGAATAAATGCGGATTTTGTTATCAGTATCCACAAACATTGCGGAAGAATAAATGCATCCACCACCGTGCTCGCCCATAGGATTGCGGGGAATAAAGGCGTCATAGGAGGCGCGGTTGAAGTGAGAGCCATCGTAGCTATAAGTAAGGCCTATGTCCATAGGGCCATTGGCAAGGCCCTGGGTCTGCTGATCGCAGTAGAGCCTCCAAAGCAGGCCATAGAACATATTCTCGTATTTGAAGGTGGGCATACCATAAAATCCAACCATTGGATCATCCATAGGATCGGGATGCATACAGAGACCTAACTCTTCGAAGGCCTCAAAATCCTTTGTGCGCCACACCCAAACTCGCCTGTCGCCATTAAACTTGCGGGCATACATATAATAGGTTTCGGTCTCAGGGTCGTAGCAAAGGCTTGTGGGGGAGTCGGACGGGCCCACGTTGGGATATTTGTTGTAGCGTTCCCAGTGAATACCGTCGGGCGAAGCCATCAGGGCACGGCATTCGTGGCCGTCGATAACATCGTTGTACATAAGCTTAAAGCGTTTGGAGGCGTCATCGGTCCACTTATCATAAAATATAGGTGAGCCTTCAAAGGGACCTGTTACCTGATTAGGGCATCGGCGATCGGCCAGCTCCACCACGTTTGTCATATCCGGTTTTTCCCAATGAATGCCGTCTTTACTCTCGGCATAGCACACCACGCCGTTCTTAGCCAAAAAAGACCAGTTCTTATTAGTGGTCCAATAAGGATCGTCCTTAGGAAGGGTGATAGCGGCAATATAAAGGCCGATATATTTCTGCTCTTCCTCGATATAAGCAACGCAGGGGAAATCCCAGGTGCCTTCGCAAAGCTCATCTTCCAGAGTGGCTTCGGGAATATATTGGGGCTTGCCCATTTTTCTCACGGTATTGTATCTGGAGTATAAATTCCAGTCGTCCATAAAATTAATATAACCCATAAAACGACCTCCTTGTTGTGCCCATAATACCACGACTCAGACCTAAAAAGCAAGTATAAATCGCCCCCTGGGTTTGACTTTTTAACCAAAAAGGGATATAATAAGAAAAAACCAAGGAAAGGAAGAAACGTATGCGCACGTTAGTTTTAAGCTGCAACACGGGCGAGGGCCATAATTCGGCCGCTAAAGCCATAAAAGAGTACTACGAGTTGCAGGGTGAATACTGTGTGATCGAAGATTCTATCAGCTTCACATCGCAGAAGATGTCCAAATTCCTTTCCGATTGGCACGTCTTTCTTTATCGCCACATGCCCACAGCCTTTGGCAAGGGATATGGATTTATTGAGCGCCATCCTTCCTATCTTGAGGAAGGCTCGGCAGCATATAAGCTGCTCACTATCGGCACAAAGAAGCTTCAGGAATATATATCGGAAAATAGTATTGATAATGTTATCTGCACACATATCTTCTCTGCGTTGTTGCTCACAAGAGCGATGGAGAAGTACCCAATGTGCATTAAAACAGCGATGGTCTACACCGACTATACCTGTTTTCCAGGCACGTCGGCCACATATTTAGACGTATATTTTCTGCCGCACTCATCCTTGGCCCCTATATTTGCCAATATAGGAATCCCCGAAAAAAAGCTGGTGCCTGCAGGTATTCCCGTGCGCCAAAAATTCTTTAACCCGTTGCCTAAGGGCGAAGCAAAAAGGCTGGCAGGAGTTGATCCTGCCCATACTCACATTCTTATGATGAGCGGTAGTATGGGTTGCGGCCCAATTGAAGCCACGGCCGTGCATCTGGCCGAGAAAATGGGGAATGATTGTGAGCTCACAATCATCTGCGGCACCAACAAAAGCGCCAAAGAAGATCTGGAAAAAGCTTTGGGCGGCCGCAAAAACATTCATATATTAGGCTTTGTGGAGAACGTGCCTGCCCTTTTGGATAGCGCCGATATTTATTTCACAAAGCCGGGCGGAATCAGCACCTCTGAAGCCGCCAAAAAGGCAATACCTATGGTGCTTATTCAGGCTGTGGAGGGCTGTGAGACACACAATTATAAGTTCTTCACCAAAATGGGAGTGGCGGTGCTTTCCGATGAGCCCGAGAGGCTGGCTGAGATGGGCCTGGAAATCATAAATACCGATGGCAAACTAAAAGAAATGGCCGAAGAATATATAGGCGAGCTGCAATGCAATAGCGCCCAGATAATCTTCGAAACAATGAAAGAATTAAAATAAAAGCAGATAGTGAAAACTATCTGCTTTTATTTATGCTTCTGTTTGCCAGAATAACAAGCGGTGGGATAATCACAAGCTGGAGAATTATTCCCGGAATGGCCTTGAGCAGGGCAGACGAGATAAATATCTCCCATCCAAATTTTCCGCCCGAAAGGCTCAGCATAATGTAGGAAGCAATGCCCCACACAGCTCTGCCTATAATCATGCTCATAAGCAGAGAGGCATAAATGCTTATATATTTTTTGGGCAGCGTTCTATATAGCAGGCCGCAAAAGAAACCGTAGGCTGCCAGTTCGAAGCTCATAGCCGCTGCTGTGGGAAACATAACGGGCATTGAAAACAAAAGGCTTCTGAGCAGGGGAGCGGCGGCACCGCAGGCCAGCCCCCAGAATGGGCCGCACAAAAAGCCGCAAAGCAGCACGGGGATGTGCATGGGCAGAAACATATTGCCTATCTGCTGATTGGATGCTGTGAGAAACGGCAGAAGCAAAGCTATTGCCAGAAAACCTCCTGCAAGAGCCGAGCGCAATGCCTTGTTCTTCTTCATAAGCATTCTCCTCTAAATAAAAAAGCTGCGATATTTCTATCGCAGCTTTTGATTTTGGCAATTAGGCCTTGTTGGCGCAACCGAGAACGGTGTTGATCTTGTGCTCAACCATACCCTTAATGGCAACTCTGCCATCGCCCAGGTACTGTCTGGGGTCGAAGTGGGTGGGGTTGTCGTTCAGGTGCTTTCTAACAGCTGCAGTCATAGCAAGTCTCAAGTCGGAATCGATGTTGATCTTGCAAACAGCCTTTGTGGCAGCCTTGCGGAGCATCTCTTCGGGGATACCGATGGCATCGGGCATTTCGCCGCCGTTCTCGTTGATCATCTGAACGAATTCAGGAACAACAGAGCTTGCGCCGTGGAGAACGATGGGGAAGCCGGGAAGACGCTTTGCAACTTCATCCAGAATATCGAAACGGAGTTCGGGCTTCTGGCCGGGCTTGAACTTATATGCGCCGTGGCTGGTGCCGATAGCAATAGCCAGGGAATCAACACCGGTGCGGGTTACGAAATCGAGAACCTGATCGGGGTTGGTGTAGGAAGCATCTTCAGCAGAAACGTTAACATCGTCTTCGATACCGGCCAGCTGACCGAGCTCGCCTTCAACAGTAACGTTGCGCTCGTGAGCATAGTCAACAACCTTCTTGGTGAGAGCTACGTTGTCTTCATAATCGAGGTGAGAACCATCGATCATAACAGAGGTGAAGCCGCCATCAATACAGCTCTTGCAGAGCTCGAAGGAATCGCCGTGATCGAGGTGAAGCACGATGGGAAGACCTGTTTCTTCCACAGCAGCTTCAACAAGCTTGCGGAGATAGGTGGGGTTGGCATACTTGCGGGCACCTGCGGAAACCTGAAGAATAACGGGAGCCTGAAGCTCTTTAGCAGCTTCGGTAATACCCTGAATGATCTCCATGTTGTTTACGTTGAAAGCACCAACAGCATAGCCGCCTTCATAAGCTTTCTTGAAAATTTCTTTTGAATTTACCAGAGGCATCAAAATCAACTCCTATAAAATTTCTAAATGATATTATATACCATTATCTTGCAAAAGGAAAGACAAATTTTGTAATTTTTATAAATTTCGTTGTTTTTCCTATATCCCAACGGTTCTTGCATAGTGAAATATGTATTGCTGAACAATTCCCGCATACGGTTTGGCTTCATCCGGCAATCCTTCCGGGAACAAGGCTTCCATTGCCCGTTTTATCCAAACGTCTTTTGGGAAGGCTTCCACCATGCCGAAACCAAACAGAAGTGTGCAGTCTGCCACCTTGGCACCCACGCCCTTTATCTCCATAAGCTTAGCCTGAGCTTCTTCGTAGGGCATGGCAGAAACGGCATTTAGATCTATTTGCCCCGAGGCCACCTTCTGAGCCGCATCTATAATATACTTCGCTCTAAAGCCTGCTCTGAGAGGTGCTAACTCTTCCACACTCAGCTTGGCCAATTTTTCGGCGGAAGGGAAGCTATGCAGACCTTCACCGATCTCATCGCCAAATTCGGCGCACAGCCTTTCGATAATACCCTTTATCCTTTTTATGTTGTTGTTCTGCGAGATTATAAAGGAACAAAGAGTCTCCCAAGGCTCTTGCTTAAGCACCCTTATTCCGGGGCAGGCGCTGGCAGCTTTTTTCAGGATCTCATTGGAGGAAACTGCGGATATTATCTCTGTGTAATCCCGCCCTAAATCAAAATATTCCTTCCAAAGAGATTCATATTCTGCGGCATTGGAATTGCGGATCACCAGCACATCACTCTCTGATTTTATATGGGCTACCTTTTGCCCAACCACGCCGCGCCAGCCACCATCGGCTTCGGCTTCCCAGCGGAAGGCCTGGCCGCAATCCAACGTGTCGGGCAAGGAGAGTGTGCGGATTCCCGATATATAAATATCACCGCCGCGCTCTTCTATAAATCTTTTCGGAGATATATTCAAAAAAATCACTCCTATCTCTTCCAATTATACCAAAGATGGTGTATAATTCAATTATAAAAATTTAGGAGATAAAAAATGAGAGAAGATATTTGCACAATACCTATCAGTGAAGTCTTTGAAGAAAACGATGGGTGCCCCATTTGCCGAATGAGAGACACGGTGGAAAAGCGTACGCTGGAATATATTATGGGCGCTGCTATGATGGAGCCTGATATCAGAGTGGAGACTAATCGTCTCGGCTTTTGCGATGAGCACCTGGGTATGATGATGGATATGCGCGGAAGGCTCTCCTTGGCCCTTATGCTCACAAGCCACATAGAAGAAGTGAAGAATAAGATATTCAAAAACGATCTTTTCGGTGCTAAAGTGAAGAACACCGAGAAGGTGACGGGTAGTTGCTTCGTTTGTGAGAAGATGGCCTGGGGTATGGATAGGATGAGAGCTTCTATCTATCGCCTTTATGAAAACGAGCGGGATTTCCGCCAAATGTTTGATTCCCAGCCTCACCTTTGCATTAAGCATTATGAATGGCTGGCTCAGGGTGTGGGCTCTGTTTCCAAGAAATATCGCGGAGATTTTGTGAAGTCTATCAACAGTCTTTGCGGAAACTATATTGATGCACTTCACGCCGATCTGCAGCACTATTGCTCTATGTATGATTATCGCAACACCGGCGGAGATGCCGATTGGGGCACGTCCCGTGATTCGGTGGAGCGCACCTTCAAATTCTTAACATCGAGAGAAAAATAAAAAAAGCCACAGCAGCGCTGTGGCTTTTATATTATAAAGCTTTCAATACCTGGCAAAGATATTCGAAGGTGCGCATGCAAGATGCTACCGAGAGCTTCTCCCGTGGGGTGTGAATATCCTGCATATCAGGGCCAAAGGACACGGCGTCCAGACCATCTAATTTTTCGCAGAACAGACCGCATTCCAAGCCTGCGTGAATAGCTTCCACGATGGGCTCCTTGCCGTAAAGGCGGCTGTAGGTGGCCACCATAACATCTCTTAAGGGGGAGATTTCTCTGTATTCCCAGGCGGGGTAGTGCCCGTGGGAAGAATATTGGCCGCCAAAGGATTTGGCTATATCGGAGAGCGTTTCCAAAAGCTGCTGCTTAGCGGTGTTCACAGAGCTGCGTACAGCAAAGGAAGCCTTAAGCTGATCACCTTCAACGTAGAGTATTCCCAGATTGAGGGATGTTTCCACAAGGCCTTTTATATTCTCGCTCATTTTTATAATGCCGTTGGGAACGGTGGCAAGAAAATCGGCAACCTTTTGGGAAGAAGCTATATCCATCACGGGGTAATCGTTTGCTTCTTCACATATTATCTCCAGCCCGGGATCGTGTTCGGTGTAGCATTCGGCCGTGAACTCGGCGATGGCAGCCTCAATATCTCCGTTGTAGAATAAGGTGCATTCGGTTAAAACGGGAATTGCGTTGTCTTTAAGCCCGCCCTTAATATCGGCTATGCGAACGCCACCAAGTTTTTTCAAAAAACGGCCCATAAGGATGTTGGAATTGTGCCTGCCCTTGTCTATCTCCACGCCCGAGTGGCCGCCTATAAGGCCGCGGACGGTGATTTTTTGGCACTTTGCGCATCCTTCGTAGATCAGCGGAAAGGAAACTTCGGCTCTGGCGCCGCCTGCACAGCTCACGGTGAGCACGCCCTCGTTTTCGGAATCGATGTTTATAAGTGTGCGTGCGGTGATATCGTCCACATTCAGAGCTTCTGCACCATACATACCTGTCTCTTCGTCGGTGGTGAAAATGGCTTCGATAGCAGGATGGGGAAGGGAGTTATCTTCCAGAATGGCCATCACCATTGCCACGGCAATTCCGTCGTCGCCGCCAAGAGTGGTGCCGTTGGCCCAAATATAATCACCGTTGGTGGCAATATCCAGCCCATCGGTGGCAAAATCAATGCTGCAATCGGGTTCTTTTTCGCAAACCATATCTAAATGCCCCTGCAGAATTACAGCAGGTCGGTCTTCGTAGCCTTTATATGCCGGTTTTTTGATTATCACGTTATTAAGCTTATCACGGCGGCACCACAGGCCTTTATCCTTTGCAAAGTCTAGGCAGAATTGGCTTATGCGCTCCATATCTCCTGATCCGTGGGGAATGGCGCAGAGCTGCTCGAAATAATAAAATACTCTCTCGGGGGAAAGTCCATTTAGTTTACTCATAGAAAAACCTCCTTTGGCTATGAATATATTATAATCTTATTGCAGCAAAATTCAAGGCAAAACATATCGACAAATATTATTGGATATGCTACTATAAGAGTAGATAAGAAAGTCATCCGAACGGGGGCATAGAAATGAAACCTATAATCACGCTTAATCCTAATAAGGACGTGGTGAAGACGGTGAAGGAAGGCTTGAAGGCAAGGGGAGGCTATTGCCCCTGCCGAATGAAGCAAAGCGAAGATACTAAATGTATTTGCAAGGAATTCAGAGAGCAGATAGCCGATAAAAACTTTGAAGGTTTTTGCCACTGTATGCTCTATTATAAAAGCTATAATAAAGGAGAATGAAAATGGCAGAAGTAAAGCTTACAAAAGATAATTTCAAGCAGGTTGTGCTTGAAGGCGATAAACCTGTGTTGGTGGATTTTTGGGCCACATGGTGCGGCCCTTGCAGAATGTTGGCCCCCGAGCTGGAGGCGCTGGCCGAAAAGTACGGTGATAAAATCGTGGTAGCCAAAGCCAATGTGGATGAAGAGCCCGAGCTTGCAGCTGCCCATAAAATAGAAAGTATTCCCACTCTTATTCTTTATTCCAAAGGCAGCCCGCAAAAAATGGCTCTGGGCTACAAAGATCTGGCCGCTCTGGAAGAATGGCTGGAACTTAAATAATAAAAACAGGTGATTTTTATGGATCTGAATATTCTTTTCAAAGCTGTTGTAGATGCCGAGCGGGAGCCGGTTGTGCTCTGCAATTCAGAGCACACTGTGGTTTATATGAACCCTGCCTCCATTTCAAAGTATGGGGTAGATATTACAGGCAAGAGCATAATGTGCTGCCACAATGCCGATTCCTGCCAAAAGATTGAGCGCGTTGTGGAGTGGTTCAAAAAAAGCCGCGAAAACAACGTTGTGCACACTGCCCACAGCAATAAGACTAACAGCGATCTTTATATGATAGCGCTGAGAGATATCGATGGAAACCTGCTGGGCTATTATGAAAAATACGAACCTCGCAATTTGGAGCACACGGATCCTTATGCCGCAATGGCCGAAGATAAGGAGTAGGGGATGAAACTCTTAATTAGTGCGCTGGTGAAGTTTGTTGTGGGTGTTGCGCTGCTTGGCGCGCTCATATTTCTACCTGCGGGAAGCTTCTCCTACATAGGCGGCTGGATGTTTGCAGGTGTTTTATTTGTGCCTGTGTTTGTGATGGGTATCGTGCTTTTCGCAAAAGCCCCAGATCTGCTTAAGGAGAGACTTAACGGCAAGGAAAAGGAAGCAGACCAAAAAGGTGTGGTGGCCGCATCCGGGCTTATGTTCCTTGCAGGCTTTATCGTGGCCGGTTTGGATTTCCGCTTCGGATGGTCTCAAATGCCCATTTGGGTGCAGATTGTGGCAGCTACGCTTTTTCTTGCAGGGTATGGATTATATGCTGAAGTTTTGCGAGAGAACGCCTATCTTTCTCGCACGATCAAGGTGCAGGAAGGCCAAAAAGTAGTGGATAGCGGGCTTTATGGAATTGTCCGCCACCCGATGTATATGGCCACACTTTTGCTGTTTATGATGGTTCCGTTTATTCTCGGCTCCTGGTGGGCAGCGTTGCCCTTCGCAGCCTACCCCTTTGTGATCGCTCAGCGCATTAAAGGAGAAGAAACGCTCCTCTGCAAAGAGCTGGAAGGCTACACCGCCTACACCCAAAAGGTAAAATACAAACTCCTGCCGTTTATCTGGTGAATGAACTAAAAAAATGCACAGATTCTGCTTCATTGAAGAATTCATCTTACCCCCTTCGTTGTTTTGAGTTGAATTTTGAATAGTATATAAAAAACAATCCGAACCCGCCGCCTATTAGACGGAGGTTCGGATTATTCGTGTTTGGTCGAGATGACAGGATTTGAACCTGCGGCCTCTTCGTCCCGAACGAAGCGCGCTACCAAACTGCGCTACATCTCGATATGAAATTTTGCACAAACGCTTACTTGGGTAAATGATGCGAAGCATCATTTACAAGGGGGCGACAAACGCACTAATCGGTGCAGACGCATTACGAGTCGCCCCGCTGCGCTACATCTCGATATTTTGTTTTTTGTGCAAATGCTTTCAGCGTCGCCCTGACAGCCTAACCATTATAGTACGCAAACGGCAGTTTGTCAATGGTTTTTTAGCCGTAAACGCAAAAATCCCGCCA
>JAZRGE010000003.1:0-36513 GCA_045644025.1 Acutalibacteraceae bacterium
ATGAAGTGATGGAATGTGAACTTTGCCATAAAAAGCAAAGCAGTAAAACAAGGTGTATAAACGGACATTTCGTTTGTGATGAATGTCATACAAGCGGAATGGACGAAATCATTTCGATATGCTTTAACAGCAAGACCAAAAATCCTATCGAGATTATGGAAGAAATGATGTCTATCCCATCCTGCCATATGCACGGGCCCGAACATCACACTATGGTTGGCTCTGCACTTTTAACGGCATATAAAAATGCGGGTGGGGATATAGACTTAAAAGCCGCCCTTTATGAAATGCAAAAAAGAGGAAAGCAAGTCCCCGGCGGTGCTTGTGGATTTTGGGGCGCCTGCGGAGCAGGCGTTAGCACAGGTATGTATGTTTCCATTGCATTAAAATCAACACCACTTGCAAAAGAAGCATGGGGACTTTCCAATCAAATGACAGCAAGAGCCTTAAAAGCGATAGGAGAAAACGGTGGCCCTCGTTGTTGCAAAAGAGATTCTTATCTCGCTATTGTCGAGGCAATCAAATTCACAAACGAGAAGTTAGAGGCTAGGATGGAACTTAATCAAATAACCTGTTCTCGTTCTCATATGAATAACCAGTGCATAGCGGAAAAATGTCCTTTTTATAAAAAGGAAAAGAAAAAGGTGGCCTTTATTTGTGTTCATAATTCGTGTCGTAGTCAGATCGCAGAGGCATTAGGAAGGCACTTGGCGCCGGATGTATTTGAATCATATTCAGCTGGAACAGAAATAAAACCAAAAATAAATCAAGATGCCGTTAGAATCATGAAAGAGCTTTACGGAATTGATATGGAACAGACACAGTATTCAAAATTGATTACAGATATTCCAAATCCCGATGTGGCAATTTCAATGGGTTGTAACGTGGCTTGCCCTTTTATCGGAAGAGCATTTGATGATAATTGGGAGTTAGAAGACCCCTCAGGAAAAACAGATGAGGAATTCAAGAAAATAATTAAAAAAATCGAGGAAAAGATCATAGAACTAAAAGACCAATACGAATAAATGAGCATTCCTCCTTTTGTGCATAGCAGCGCAAGTCACTATTAGGTGTGAGCGGGTTAAGGGCTTTAGGTTCTTCCAACAATAGACATTTTGGCGCCAAAAGTCATGCTTGTTATGGTGTGTGATAAAATTAAAAGGAAGCACGAAATTTTCGTGCTTCCTTTTTTGCTGTCTTTTAGGGCTCAACCCCTACGTCCAGACTTTTGTTTTAGTTGTTCACTTTTGTGAGCAGATCTTGGTATAGTTGCTTGGTTTGCTCCGCCGATTTGGTGTTCACAACAAGCACTGCATCACCCGAACGAACAGCAACGTAGCAGTGCACGTTGTTGTAGGTGTAGCGTGTGTGGCGGCCGAAGCGTTCGTTCTGGAAGAGACCCATGGAAAGCGCGGGGCTGCCATAGCCCAGGATTCTTTTTGCGCTGTCTTTTTCCTCAATAAGCTCAACGGAATCAATTTTATCGTAGTCCACGGTGAAATCTTCGTAGGGCGAAGCCTTTATGGTGAAGCTTGTTTCGCCAAACTCGGTGGCTATGCTGCCGCCCAGAAGTATAACGACAATCAGCACAGATATCAAGGAGGTGATAATAGAGATCACAACCGTTTTAAGAGGCTTCTTTTTGTTTTCGCTCTCCTTGGGCACGTGGCCTTCCGCTATCTGCTTTTTGTGATAGCTATAAGAATAAATCACGGGGGCAAGCGCCGCAGGAATAATACCCACCAGAAGCATCACGATGCCCACGGTTTCGGGCAGCAGGGCGCAAAGCAAAAATGCAAGACCGATAGCCACGTAAACTTTGCCTGCCATTCTGTGGGTGGCAAACCAGTTCTCTTCGCTTTCCAAAGTCCATTTCAGTTTTATGCCCATATAGGAATTTTGTTTTATCTTGGGCATAATATTGCCCAGCACGATAAACATAATGGCCAGAAGCACCATAAGGATCATAAAAAGGTTCATTTTAAGCTGAAACGTTATGGCTAAGAAGATGAGAGAGATGAAAACGGAAGCGGTGGGCATTATCCAAAGCACGATTCCAAGGATGCGGCCGCTTTGCTCGCGCATTCTGGGATCCCTCATAGAAATAAGGATGCAGACCCAATGCATTACCAGCAGGAAAACCGGCAGACCATAAATAAACAGGCCTGTTGAGGTGAAGCCGTCGGAGTTGTTTGCATCGCTCCAATGAGAGGCGAAAATGCCGGGAAAATTATCCCTAAGAATAAAGCCTATTATCATAGGTGCAAGTGTGAGCAGGGAAGATATAATCATCTTCCATTTGTGTTGTTTAATCATTTTCTTTTTCTCCTTTCAAATCGTTCACCCAAAGCATTATCTCTTCCAACACCGAGATATTCAGCTCGTAGAAGATAAATTTACCCTCTCTGGCATCCCTTATAAGATCGGCCTCTTTAAGCACCGAGAGATGCCGAGATATAGATGCATCTGTCACCGAAAAGTGGCCGCTTATTTCTCCTGCCGACATT
The DNA here is from genome assembly GCA_045644025.1 of Acutalibacteraceae bacterium. Lineage (GTDB taxonomy): Bacteria > Bacillota > Clostridia > Oscillospirales > Acutalibacteraceae > JAZRGE01. Next base: position 2,508 of record JAZRGE010000003.1, read on the forward strand.
CTGCCCTTTTTAAGCAGATTTAATATTTCACGGCGGATAGGGTCGGCTAAGGCCCTAAGCGTGTTCTGCAATGCCATATCATCGCTCCTTTAACATTTAACCTAATTGTTAATTATAGTATATGTCGGGATTTCTGATTTGTCAAGAAAAAAATAAAAGCGCTCCGAAGAGCGCCTTTTTTAGTATATTCCATAGATATTAAACATCAGATCTGCCTGAGAATTCTTAGCTTTTTCCACTGCCTCGGGCTGAAATTTAATGGCCGAGTAGCTGTAGTTTGCCACATAGGTGCCATCTGCCGTGGCCATTCGTGTGAGCAGCCCTGCATCGTTATAGGTGGCGGTGAAGGTGCGCTCGGTGGAGCCTTCCTTTGTGTAGATCTGGGTGAGCTTACCTTCGGCATCGTAGGTATATTTCGTGATGCTGCCATTGGAGGATTTTTCTGTCACGCGGCCTGCGTTATCGTAGGTAAAGTTGATTCTGCCGCTTAAGGTATCTTCCTCATCATAGATAAGCACCTTTTCCACTTGGCCTGCATCGTTGTACTTAAACATGTAGGTGCAAAGCGTTTCGGTGTTGTTCTCATAAAGATCGTGGCAGACAATGGTGCTAAGCCTTCCGGATGCATCGTAGGAGTAGTTCCTTTTGGCGGCGTAGGGGTGGGGGAAGGCACCGTGATCTATATTGCGGAGAGTGGAGCACTCTATAAGCCTTCCTGCCTCGTTGTATTTAAGATTGGCCACGCCGCGGCCGGAATTATCTACATATCCCTTTTGGGCAAGGCTGCCGTCGGTATTGTAGGAATAATCGGTTTCGTAGGCCTTTTCGCCTGAAACGATTATTCCCGAGAGCAAATTCAATTCCACCGAGGTGTCTTGCGGGGCAGCGTCTTCCATGCGGCTGTTGCAGCCTGCAAGGCAGAGCAATATTGCAAGAACAGCTGCTAAAAGGGTTCTCTTCTTCATAAGATTGCCTCCCAAACCTGTTAGTTGTTTATCTGGGATTCCACAAGGCTCTTGCCGCAGTATTTTTCTCTGAGTCTGGGCTTTTCTATCTTGCCTGTGGGGTTGCGGGGAATATCGTCGAATATCACTCTTCTGGGGCGTTTGTAGCGGGGCAGAGCATTGCAGAAATCCATTATTTCGGCTTCTGTCATCACAATGCCGGGCTTAAGCTCCACTATTGCGGCCGAGATCTCGCCCAATCTGTGATCGGGCAGGCCGATCACGGCTACGTCCTTAATAGCATCGTGGCTGCGAAGGAAATCTTCTATCTGCACGGGGTAGATGTTTTCACCGCCGCTTATAATAACGTCTTTTTTGCGGTCCACAAGGAAGATAAAGCCGTCTTCATCTTTTCTTGCCATATCGCCGGTGAGAAGCCAGCCATCGCGAAGCACTTCAGACGAAGCCTTTTCATCGCGGTAGTAGCACTTCATCACACCGGGGCCCTTCACGCACAGCTCACCAACCTCGCCGTCGGCTACTTCGCAGAAATGCTCGTCGCAGATCTTCACCTGCCAGTTGTAGCCGGCCTTGCCGATAGCGCCGATCTTGTGAATATTCTCCACGCCCAGATGTACACAGCCGGGGCCGATGGATTCACTAAGCCCATAGTTGGTATCGTATTGATGATGGGGGAAGATCTTCTTCCAACGGTGGATAAGGCTGGGGGGCACGGGCTGAGCACCTATGTGCATAAGCCTCCATTTGGAGAGATCGTAGTCGGCAAGATCAACGTCGCCGCTATCGATGGCATCCAGCAGATCCTGCGCCCAGGGCACAAGCAGCCACACTATGGAGAGCTGCTCCTGGCTTACTGCCTCCAATATCCATTTAGGCTTGATGCCCTTTAAGAGCACTGTCTTGCCGCCCACGAGCAGGCTGCCAAACCAATGCATCTTGGCACCTGTGTGATAAAGGGGCGGAATGCAAAGGAAACTGTCTTCTTTAGTCTGCCCGTGATGATTGTTCTCGGTGTAAACAGCCGAGAGCAGACTTTCGTGGGAATGGAGAATGGCTTTGGGGAAGCCTGTTGTGCCCGAAGAAAAATAGATGGCTGCATCGTCTTCGGGGGTGAGGGGCATATCGGGCTCATCGGTGGGGAGAGACTTATCAAAAATATTGCTGTTTTCGGCAAAATCCGGTGTGTCGGTGCCCACGTAGTAAAGCTTCTTCACATCGGGGATGCCGGGAACGGCATCGCGCACACGATCAATAAAAGCCTGACCAAACACCAGCACGGATACCTCTGCCAGATTGAGGCAATAAACTATCTCATCGGATGTGTAGCGGAAATTAAGGGGAACGGCCAGCGCGCCGCACTTAAGCACGCCGAAATAGATGGGCAGCCATTCAAGGCAGTTCATAAGCAGAATGCCCACTTTATCGCCCTTTTTTACCCCCGCTGCCATAAGGGTGTTGGCAAAGGCGTTGGCTCTGTCGTTGAAATCCTTCCAGGTGATCTCCCTGCGATATGCATCGGCAGGATTGGCCTCCACGAGATCAAATTCGCTCCAGGGCACGTTGCGACGATTGGTGGCCTCGGGGTTGATCTCAATAAGAGCGGGATCGGCCGGAAAAAGACGGGCATTTTCTTTCAAAATATCGGTAATTACCATTTTTATCTGTCCTTTTTATGTGCTTTGGCGCTTTAATGCGCTGAATAGCCACATTATAGCAGAAAACTTCCCCAATGTAAATAGTAAAAATCAATTTTTATAAATCATTCTTCCTTGACTTTGAACCCTTTATACTATAATATATATATTAGAAAAAAGGAGTGGTACGCTATGAAGCCTATTTATAAAAGAGTGCTTATTAAACTCAGCGGAGAAGCCCTTGCAGGAGAAGCCGGTTTTGGCTTAAACTACGATAAAGTTTTGGAAGTTTGCGAAAGCATTAAGAAGTGCGCCGATATGGGCGTGGAGATTGCAATCGTTGTTGGCGGCGGCAATTTCTGGCGTGGCCGTTCCAGCGGCAAAATGGATCGCACAAGAGCCGATCATATGGGTATGCTGGCCACCACCATCAATGCCCTTGGCATTGTGGATGGCCTGGAGCAGGTTGGTGTTTCTGCCCGTGCACAAACAGCTATCGAAATGCGCCAGATAGCCGAGCCCTATATCCGCAATAAGGCGGTTCGCCATTTGGAAAAGGGCCGTGTTGTAGTGTTCGGCTGCGGCACAGGCAACCCCTTCTTCTCTACCGACACAGCAGCTGCTCTTCGCGCTGCCGAGGTGGATGCCGAGATCATCTTCAAGGCCACTAATGTGGACGGTGTTTACGACAGCGATCCCAAGAAGAACCCCAATGCAGTTAAATTTAGTGAGATCAGTTATCTGGATGTGCTTAATAAGGGCCTGCAGGTTATGGATAGCACAGCCGCATCCCTTTGCATGGATAATAAGATCCCCATCCTTGTTTTTAATCTCAGTAATCCGGATAATATAGTTAAAGCTGTTCTGGGCGAAGAGGCCGGAACGATAGTGAAGTAAGGAGTAATATTATGCAGAATGTTATAAATGCCGCTAAGGAAAAAATGGAAAAGAGCATGGATGCTCTGGAAAGAGAGCTTGGCACTATCCGTGCCGGCCGTGCCAACCCTAAAGTGCTGGATAGGATCTCTGTAGACTACTACGGATCTCCCACCCCCATCAATCAGATGGCAGCCGTTTCCGTGCCCGACCCGAAGACTATTCTTATTCAGCCTTGGGATGCTTCCCAGCTTAAGGCTATCGAGCAGGCTATTCAGGCCTCCGATATCGGCATCAATCCCCAGAACGATGGCCGTGCCATTCGTCTCAGCTTCCCTCAGCCCACCGAAGAGCGCCGCAAGGAGCTTGTGAAAGAGGCTAAAAAGGTTGGCGAAGATAGCAAGGTGGCCGTGCGTTCCGTTCGCCGCGATGCTATTGATAAGATCAAGGCCATGAAGAAGAACTCCGAGATCACCGAAGATGAAGTGGCTCTGGGCGAAAAGAAGATGCAGGAGCTCACCGATAAGTACTGCAAAGAAATCGATGGTGTTATTTCGGCAAAGGAAGCCGAGATATTGGCTATATAAGCCTTAATAAAAATTAACATCCTCCCCGTCCCTTCGCTATGTGAGAGGACGGGGATTTCCTTAAAATCCAAAAGGGTAGAGGTGGACAAAATGGGTATATTCAAAAAGAAGCTGAACGTAGCCGATATGAAGTTGCCTAATCACATAGGTGTGATAATGGATGGCAACGGCCGTTGGGCCCAGAAGCGCGGTTTGCCCAGAATGGCAGGCCACAAATATGGTGCCGAAGCATTCAAGAGGATAGTGATCTATGCCAATAAGATCGGTGTGAAGAATATGACTGTCTATGCCTTCTCCACCGAAAATAAAGGCCGCCCTAAGGATGAAATAGATAACCTTATGGCATTGCTTGTGAAGTATCTTATGGATGAAGAAGGCTTTATAAGCGAAAATATCAGGGTGAAATTTGTGGGCAGATTAACCGAGCTGCCTCAGGAGACGATCGATCTTATCCACAGCGTTGAGGATAAGATGAAGGATCGCACGGGTATGCAGCTTTATATCGCGCTTTACTACGGCGGAAGAGACGAAATAGTGCATGCCGCAAAGAGGCTTGCCGAAAAGGCCAAGAGCGGAGAAATATCCCCCGAGAATATCGATGAAGCGGAGTTTTCCCGCCACCTTTTTGCCCCTGATATGCCCGATGCAGATTTTATCATTCGCCCCAGCGGTGAATATCGTCTTTCCAATTTTCTCACGTGGCAGTCGGCCTATTCCGAATTTTGGTTTTCCGATGTGCTCTGGCCCGATTTTTCCGAAAAGGATCTGGATCGTGCCATAGCCGATTTCAGCCGAAGAGATCGCCGATTCGGCAAGGTGAAATAAGGAGGATAATTATGAAGACCAGGATCATAAGCGGTGTTGTGGGTGCAGCTGTTTTTGCTGCAGTAATCGCTCTGCAGATGTTTTTTCAAAGTTTTCCCGTGCTGGCAATAGCGCTCAGCTTGTTGGCGGCCATGGCGGCTTATGAGCTGCTCTATGCCACGGGCCATATGAAGAATATCGCGGTTGTGATTGCAGGTATGCTGGCCGCTGCAGGAATAGTGCTTCGCATCGGCGGAGTGCTGCCTGTAAGGCTTATCTACATAGTGGGAGCCTATGCTGCCGTAGCGTTGATTGCCGCCCTTGTTAAGAACAAGGATATCACCCCTTCCAACGTGGCTTTTTCTCTGCTTGCCGCCTTGGCCGTGGGCTATTCCTTTGCCTGCATTGTGCCCCTTGTGAATATGGCAAGAAATATGTTCTATTTCTGGATGCTGTTCATCTGTGCCTGGGGCTCCGACACAGGCGCATATTTCGTAGGCTGTGCCCTTGGCAAGCATAAGCTGGCTCCCGTGCTCAGCCCTAAAAAGACTGTTGAGGGCCTTATCGGCGGTATAGCCGTGTGCATCGGCCTTTGCATCGGCCTTTATTTCTTGGTGTTGGGCCACGCTCCCAATAATTGGTTCAAGCTCATCGCTGCCGCTGCCGCTTTCTCCGTGGCAGGAGTTGTGGGTGATATCACCGCTTCCTATATCAAGCGTGATGCCGGCATAAAGGACTACGGCAAGCTTATGCCCGGCCACGGCGGTGTGATGGATAGGTTTGATAGCGTGCTCTTTATTGCGCCCCTTATGTATATAGTTTTGTAAGGAAGAATATTTATGGTACAAAATCTTTCTGTTTTAGGCTCCACAGGATCTATAGGCACTCAGGCCGCTCAGGTGGCCAAAGCCAGAAATTTTAATATTGTTGCCATTGCTGCAGGCCGCAACGTGGCCGTGGCAGAAGAGCAAGTGCGTTGCTTTGCTCCCAAAATAGCCGCTATGGCCGATGAAGCTGCCGCTAAGGAGTTGGCTCTTCGCGTGGCAGACACATCCACAAAGGTGGTTTCGGGTGCCGATGGTGTGCTGGAAGTTGCCACCTGCGCCGAAGCCGATACTGTGCTTAATTCCATCGTGGGCATTGCAGGCCTTGCTCCCACAATGGCCGCAATAGAAGCCGGCAAGGATATTGCTCTGGCTAATAAGGAAACGATCGTCACCGCGGGTGAAATCGTTATGGCCGCCGCCGCTCAAAAAGGTGTGAATATTCTGCCCGTGGATAGCGAGCATTCAGCTATCTTCCAGTGCCTGCAGGGCGCGGCAGGGAATAGACCCAAGAAAATATTGCTCACGGCTTCGGGCGGCCCCTTCTTTGGCAAAAAGGCCGAAGATCTTCGGGATATCACTCCCGCCCAGGCGCTTAAGCATCCTAATTGGGATATGGGCGCAAAAATCACTATCGATTCCGCCACTTTGATGAATAAGGGCTTGGAAGTTATCGAAGCAGTGCATCTTTTTGGTATGCCTGCCGATGCAATAGACATAATAGTTCATAGGGAGAGTATTATCCATTCGGCTGTGGAGTTTGCTGATGGCGCAGTTATTGCTCAGCTTGGCGTTCCCGATATGAAGCTTCCCATTCAGTATGCTCTCACGTATCCTGAGCGATATGAATGTGAAAATGCTCCGCTGGATCTTAAAAAGCTGGGCAGCCTCACCTTCTACGAGCCCGATACCGACACGTTCCGTTGCCTTGCCGCATGTCTTAGCGCAATAAAGCAGGGCGGACTTAAGCCTGCCGCCGCCAACGGCGCCAACGAGCTGGCTGTGGAGCTCTTCTTAAAGGGTGAAATAGGCTTTTTGGATATCGGCCGCCTTGTGGAGGCTGCGGTGGATAATCAGCCCCACGTGGAAAGTTTCACGCTGGAGGATGTTTTTGCGGCCAATATTGCCGCCCGCGAATTTGTTTTGAAGAATAGGTGATTAAAATAGAAGCCATCAATCTTATGTCCTTTGCCGGAATCTGGAACTCCGCTTGGCCTGTAATCCTGGCCGTGGTGCTGTTTCTTATAATGATTGTTATTCACGAGCTGGGCCATTTTGTGGCCGCCAAGCTCTTGGGTGTGCGAGTGAACGAATTTTCGGTGGGATTTGGTCCAACTATATTCAAAAAGCAGGGTAAGGAGACCCTTTATTCCTTCCGCCTTGTGCCCTTTGGCGGCTTTTGTGCCATGGAGGGTGAAGACGATGAAAGTGCCGATGAGCGCGCTTTTTGCAATAAAGCCCCCTGGCGCCGATTTATAATCGTTGCGGCAGGTGCCGTGTTCAATATTATTTTTGGATTTATCCTTGCGGCCTGTATTGTTGTGCCGCAGGATGCTTATGCATCCACCACCGTTTCTCGCTTTAGTGACACAGCTGTTTCCGATTCGGCAGGCGGCCTTATGGTGGGGGATAAAATATTAAAAATAAACGGTCGAAAAGTGGCCACAAGCTTTGAAATGAGCTACAACTTCACCAACATCAAGGGTGATATCACACCTTTGGAAGTGTCTGATTTCGAGCAGAACTCCGTGCAGACGGTGGATACAGTGGCGCTGGAGATGGTTGTGGAGCGTGATGGTGAAAAGGTCACTCTGCCTGCCGTGCCCTTTGCCTATGAAGAGAGTGACGGAATAAGGTTTGTGAAGCTGGATTTCTGGGTTCAGCCAATTGAGCGCACCTTTCTTACCGCTCTGGATCAGACATTTAAGACTACGTTTTCTTATATCAAAATAGTGCTTTGGTCTTTGGTGGATCTGCTCTCGGGCAAATACGGCCTTAGCGCAATGGGCGGCCCCGTGGCCGTGGCCGATAGCCTTAGCCAGGCAGCAAAATCGGGCCTTTCCTCGCTGTTGCCTATGCTCTGCCTTATCACAATCAATTTGGGCGTGTTTAATCTTCTGCCCGTTCCGGCCCTGGATGGCGGCAGGCTCTTCTTTATTCTGATAGAGATGATCTTCCGCCGACCCATAGCCAAGAAATTCGAGCCTTATGTTCACGCCGCAGGCCTGGTGATTCTGCTGGGGCTTATCGGCGTAGTAACTATAAACGATATAATCAGACTTATAAAAGGATAGTGGGATAAATGTCTAAAGCTGTTAAGGTTGGAAATATCTATATCGGCGGCGGTGCGCCTGTGTCGGTTCAGTCTATGCTTTGTGTGCCTGCTCACGATTTCGAGGGCAATATCAGGCAAGCTAAGGCGCTTGAGGCTGCAGGCTGCGATATTATCCGCCTTGCTGTGCCCGATATGGAAACGGTGAAGCTTATCCCTCTGCTTAAGGAATCGGTTTCCACCCCCTTGGTGGCCGACATTCATTTTGATTATCGCCTCGCTATCGAGAGTGTTCACGCAGGCATAGATAAGGTGAGAATCAACCCCGGCAATATCGGTGAAGAATCCCGTGTGAAGGCTGTTGCCGATTGCTGCCGAGAGCACAACGTGCCCATCAGAGTGGGTGTGAATTCCGGCTCGGTGGAAAAGGAGATTCTGGCTAAGTTTGGCGGCCCCACAGCCCGTGCCATGGTGGAAAGCGGCCTTTATCATATCTCTTTGCTTGAAAAATACGATTTCACCGATTCGGTGCTTTCTCTTAAATCTTCCAACGTGCAGACAATGTACGATGCCTACGTTACCGCTTCCCAAATGTGCGATTATCCGCTCCATTTGGGGGTGACAGAAGCGGGCACGCTTCACCGCGGCACCATTAAATCCGCCGCAGGAATCGGCGGCCTGCTGCTTCGCGGTGTGGGTGATACTATCCGTGTCTCGCTCACAGACGATCCCGTGAACGAAGTGAAGGCAGGAATAGACCTGCTTAAATCCGTGGGTAGGAGAGCGGGTGGAATCAAGTTTGTTTCCTGCCCTACCTGCGGCCGCACAAAGATCGATCTTATCGGCCTTGCAAAGGCGGCGGAAGAAGCGCTGGAGGGCGTGGATAAGGATATCACGGTGGCCATAATGGGCTGTGTTGTGAATGGGCCGGGAGAGGCCAGAGAAGCCGATATCGGCATTGCAGGCGGCGATGGTTGCGGCCTGATATTCAAAAAGGGTGAGATCATCCGCAAGGTGGATGAAGCCCAACTGCTTGAAGCCCTTAAAGAAGAAATTGAAAAAATGTAGTTTGAAGGATGATACATAATGGCGGTCGTTTCCGATATATTCGGTAAGATATTGGATGATGAAATGCGGCAGTTCTGGGCAGAAGTGCCTGTGCTTGGCTGCCGTGCCAACAAGGAAGAAAGAATACTCTGCGCTGCTTTGCGGCCGCAGAGTTTTATTGCGCCCAAAATCTGCCGCGAGTTTGAGGAATTTATTAAGCACCACCTTCGCCTGAACCGTGTGGAGCTGGATATAAGCTTTGATGCCGCCCTGCTCGATGCCGCCACAGCCAAGGAGATCCTTTGCGACGTGGCCGATCATTATCCTTTGCAATCCTTCTATCTTGCTTCGGCCGAAGTGGAGATTTCGGGTGAGATCATCACGCTCTATTTGCAGAACGGCGGCGCCGAAGAGGTGAAGACTGCTAAAATAGACAGCACGTTTATTAAAAGAATCAATGCCCTTTTCGGCACCAATAAAAGCGTGGAGCTGGCAGGCACTCTCTTTGTGGAGCGCCCCGAAATGCCCCCTATTCCCGATGAGATAGTGCTCCCCAAAAGGGAAGATCAGCCCGCTCCGCAAAAGGTGGAGGTGGCAGTGAATAAGCCAATGCCCGAGCCCAGAAAAAGGATAAAGACAGGCCACCAGCCCACAGCCGATATGCCGGTCTATCTGGATAGTGCTCAGGTGCTTTATGGCAAGCCGATAGGCATTTTCCCTGCCAGGCAGATAGATATCTCTCCGGACGACGGCGAGATCGTAGTCTGGGGAGAGATAAGTGATTTCAAGCTTGTTCCCACCCGCCGTGGCACGTCGCAGCGTCTGGAATTTATTATGACCGACTACACCAACGCCCGAAAGGTGAAGGCCTATATAGATAACAACAAGCTGGGTGAATTGGAAAAGCTTAAAGACGGCGACTGCGTGCTGGTGCGCGGCGCTCTCACCTTGGATGAATATGATAAATGGGATCACGATTATTTCATTAAGCCCAGAGATATCTCCAAGCTGGATAAGTACGACGAAACCGACGAATGCGAACTTAAACGCGTGGAGCTCCACGCTCACACAAATATGTCTATGTTGGATGCCACGGCTGCAGCATCCGACCTTATTAAGCGCGCCAACAAATGGGGCCACAAGGCTCTTGCTATCACAGATCACGGTGTGCTCCAGGCCTATCCCGATGCTATGAATGCTTCCGATGGTATAAAAAAGAGCGGCGGAGATTTCAAGGTGATCTACGGTGTGGAAGGCTATCTGGTAGACGATACCGAGACTGCCGCCAGCGGCAACGGTAGCTTTTCGGCTGATGGAGATTTTGTTGTCTTCGATCTGGAGACTACCGGATTCTATCCCAAAAGCAGCAGCATAATCGAAATCGGTGCGGTTAAGCTCAGCGGCCGCCAGGTTGTGGGCAGATTTTCCACCTTTGTGAATCCGGGAGTGGCTATTCCCACCAATATCACCGAGCTCACGGGTATAGACGATAAAATGGTGGCAGGTGCCCCCGATGAAGAAACAGCAGTGGCCGATTTTCTTAAGTTCTGCCGCGGATGCACCTTGGTGGCCCACAACGCCGCCTTTGATCTTTCCTTTATAAGCTCGGTTGCCCGCAGAATGAACGTGGAATTTAATCCCGATAGTATCGACACAGTGGCTCTGGCAAGGATACTTCTGCCCGAACTTAAGAACCACAAGCTGGATACTGTGGTGAAGGCGCTGAATCTGGGCAATTTTAATCACCACCGTGCCGATGCCGATGCCGAAATCCTTTCATCTGCATTCTTAAAGCTTATAGATATGGTGGCAAAAAAAGGCGATATATCTTCGCTCTCGGCTCTTAATGCCGCTCTGGGCAACACCGATGTTAAGTTTCTTAAAAGGCACCACATAATCCTTCTTGTAAAAAATATGGCAGGCCTTAAGAACCTTTATAAATTGGTCTCCCATTCCAATATACACACCTTCCACAAGCTTCCCCTTATGCCCCGCACGGTGATAGATAAGCACCGCGAAGGCATAATTATAGGCAGCGCCTGCGAGCAGGGTGAGCTTTATCGCGCCGTGCTGGAAGATAGGCCCGAGGAAGAATTGCTCAAGATTGCCGACTACTACGATTATCTGGAGATCCAGCCCGATGGCAACAACGCCTTTATGATAAGAGAGGGAATCGTGGGGAGCAACGAAGATCTCCACGAGATCAACCGCAGGATAATTGCGCTTGGCGATAGGCTGGGCAAGCTCACCGTGGCCACGGGCGACGTGCATTTTCTCACCAAACGCGATGAAGTTCTCCGCCGCATAATTATGGCCGGCAAGGGCTTCGACGACGCCGATTATCAGCCACCCCTATATCTTAAAACAACCCAGGAAATGCTCTCGGATTTTTCCTATTTGGGTGATAGAGCAATGGAAGTGGTTGTTACCAACACCAATAAAATTGCCGATCAAATAGAGAACATACGCCCCATTCCTAAGGGACTTTACCCTCCCGGAATCGAGGGCGCTAAAGAGATACTCACAAACGTTACAATGGATAAAGCTCACAGTATTTATGGCGATCCGCTGCCCGAGCTGGTGCAGGCCCGCCTGGATAAGGAATTGGGCTCTATTATAGGCAACGGTTTTGAGGTTATGTACGTTACAGCCCAGAAGCTGGTGGCCGATTCGGAAGCCCACGGCTACTATGTTGGCTCCCGTGGATCGGTAGGCTCTTCCTTTGTGGCCACAATGATGGGTATCTCCGAGGTTAATCCTCTGCCTGCCCATTATAATTGCCCCCATTGCCACTACACCGAGTTCCCAGATAACGGAATTGAATCCGGCTTCGATCTTCCCGTGAAGAAATGCCCTAAGTGCGGCACCGTGATGGGAAGCGACGGCCAGAACATCCCCTTTGAAACATTCCTTGGCTTTGAGGGTGATAAGGTTCCTGATATCGATCTTAACTTCTCGGATGAATATCAGTCCTTTGCCCATAAGTTCACGGAAGAGCTTTTCGGCCGTGAAAACGTGTTTAAGGCAGGAACTATCCAGACTATTGCCGATAAAACAGCCTTCGGTTTTGTTAAGGGTTATGCCGCCGATAGAGGCCTTAATTTAAGCTATGCCGAAATATCCCGCCTTTCTTCCCTTATAGAAAAGGCGGCTGTTAAACGCACCACAGGCCAGCATCCCGGTGGTATGGTTGTTGTGCCTGCCGATATGGAAATTTATGATTTCTGCCCCATTCAGCACCCTGCCGACGATGTGAATTCCGATACTCTCACCACCCACTTCGATTTCCACGCCATCCACGATAATATCTTGAAGTTGGATGAGCTGGGCCACGTGATACCCACTATTTATAAATATCTGGAAGAGTACACGGGCAAAAAGGTGACAGAAGTGCCTATGAACGATCCGCAGGTGCGTAAGCTTTTCGTGAGCACCGAGCCGCTGGGTGTCACAGAAAAGGATATCTATTCTAAAAACGGCACCTACGCTATGCCCGAGCTGGGCACCAACTTTGTGCGTGAAATGCTGTTGGAATCCCAGCCCAAAACTTTTGCCGACTTGGTGCAGATTTCAGGTCTTTCCCACGGTACCGACGTGTGGATAGGCAACGCGCGAGATCTGATTATGAACAATGTCTGCACCATTTCCGAAGTTATCGGAACGCGTGATAATATTATGACCTATCTTATCTCCAAGGGTCTGCCTAATAAGATGTCCTTCGATATTATGGAGATAGTGAGAAAGGGCAAATCCACCAAGCTGCTCACCGATGATCACAAGGCGGCAATGCGCGAAGCGGGCGTTCCCGAGTGGTACATAGAATCCTGCATGAAGATTAAATATATGTTCCCCAAGGCTCACGCCTCGGCCTACATGATATCGGCTCTCAGAGTGGGTTGGTACAAGGTCTATGAGCCGCTGGCCTTCTATGCAGCCTATTTCACGGCCCGACCCGACGATGTGGAAGTGAAAACCGTTGTGGCAGGTAAGGCTGCTGTGAGGAAACGAATCGACGGTATTAATTCTCTGATCCAGCAGAAAAAAGACGTGCCTAAAAAGGAAATGGACGTTTATAACAAGCTTATAATTATCAACGAAATGCTCAGCCGCGGTTTGGAATTTTTGCCCATCGATCTGCTTAAATCCCACGCATCTAAATATATTATTGAAGATGGCAAGATCCGTCTGCCATTCGGCGCGTTGGGCGGTGTTGGCCAGAAGGCGGCCGAATCGCTGCAGAAGGCAGCACGGCGCGGCAACTTTATTTCCCGCGAGGAGTTGCAGATAGAGGCAGGCGTTTCCAAAACAGTTATCGAAGCTTTGGCCGAAGCCGGCGCATTGGATTTCCTGCCCGATACCAACCAATTATCTTTCTTTTAGGAGCAATAAATGAAGCAGAGCAGGCTCTACACCAAAAGATTATTTCTGCGCCCTTTTGATTTGGGTGACTTAAAGGCTACCTACGATCTTTGCTCGCGCCCCGAAACGTCGCGCTACTCCCTATGGGAGCCACACAAAAATTATTGGGATAGCTTCCGCTATCTTTGGTTTGTGTGGTTTAGGAGCGCAGGTGTGCATTGGGCGGTGCTTTGCCGCGAGAGCGGCCTGCACATCGGTAGCTGCAGCTTTGTGCAGATAAACTATGATTCCAAAGAAGGGGAAATAGGCTATAGCGTGCATCCTTCTTATTGGCATAGGGGCTACGGCACCGAAATTGCCCGTGCCCTTATATCTTATGGCTTCGAAAAACTGGGGCTTAGCAAGGTGTACGTGCGTGTGATGCCCGAAAATATCCACTCAATAGCTCTGGCCGAAAAGGTGGGAATGAAGCGGCAAAATCAAGAAATCGAGTTCGTGCCGGATGGTGATATTCGCAGGGAAGTGGTAAGGTTGGAAATTTCCCGTGAAGAATATTGCAAAAAATGATCTTTTTCGCAAAAAAGCTATTGATTATGTGCTTTAATATGTTAAAATAAATTATGTAAATCTGATTTTTGGGGAGGTATTATAATGGCGGCATTCTTCGGTAGCATCGGAAACTTTTTTGTTTCGGTGTGGAACGTGCTTATCTCGCTTATAAGTGGGTTCGGTGTGTTTGATGTTTTGGATATTGCCATAGTTGCCTTCCTTATCTATAAGGCTATCGAGCTCTTTAGGGAAACCAGAGCCAAGCAGCTCATAAAAGGTATCTTTTTGGTGCTTGTTGTTTGGGCTTTGGCTCAGTGGCTGGAAATGAACAGTGTTAACTGGCTCATTCAGCAGGTGGCCGATAGCGCACTTGTTGCTGTTGTAATCATTTTCCATCCCGAAATCCGCCGTGCCTTGGAGGGTATGGGCCGCAGCAATATCGGCCGTGGCTTCTTTAATATCTCCACCCCCGAAGAAGAAAGGCAGCATATCCTTGCAGGCATTGATGCTGTTTGCCGCGTGGCACCCTCTCTTCAGGAAGAAAAGGTGGGCGCACTTATCGTTTTCGAGAGGGAAACAGGCTTGGGCGAGATTATAAACACAGGCACTCTGCTTGCCGCCGAAGCATCCCCCAGCCTTATAGGAAATATTTTCTTCCCCAAATCCCCTTTGCACGATGGCGCAATGATAATCCGCTCCGGCCGCATCCAGGCCGCCGGATGTATCCTGCCGCTCACATCGCGCCACGATACCGATAAATCTCTGGGCACACGCCACAGAGCCGCCATCGGTATGAGCGAAAATTCCGATGCCGTGGTAGTGGTGGTTTCGGAGGAAACAGGCACGATTTCTATCGCCATAGGCGGAAATCTCACCCGTAATTACACACCCATCACCCTTAGAGAAGAGCTGAATAAGCTCCTGCTTAAAAATGAGGATGATAATAAAAAAGGTCTGCTTTCCCGCATTAAGAAAAGCAAGGGAGGCGAGAGAAAATGACAATTAAGAACAAAGACGTTTCCCTTTCAAAACTGCTTGAAAATAAAAAAGTGGTTATGACAATCTCTCTCGTCTGTGCCATTATATTCTGGGGTATTATCAACATAAGTGAGAGCCCCAATATCACCAAGGATATCCACAACGTTCCCGTTAATATCAGCATTAAAGGCACAGCGGCCGAAAACCTTGGCCTGGATGTTGTGGGCGGCGGTGAGGATAGAACAGTCACAGTCACCGTTTCGGGTCCGCGCTATATTGTGGCAGGCCTTAATGCCGATGATATCTATGTCACCGCTTCTATGGACAATGTCACATCTGCGGGCAATCAGCCCATCGCTTTGGTAGCCACCAGGGGAAGCGATAAAATAGGCTACACTATTGTGAATATTTCGCCATCCACCATCACCCTGCTTATCGATAATTTCGACACTAAGATCTACGACGTGGAGATAGATGCCCAGGGTGTGCAGGCTGATGAGACCAAGGGCCTTATTGTGGAAGAAGCTATGTTCTCGGCCGATAAATATGCCAAGCTGCAGGTGAGTGGCCCCAAGACTCAGATGGATAAGCTGGCAAAGGTTGTGGCCGAAGCCAAAATAAACGCCACCTTGAGCGAAACAAAATCCTTTGACGCCCAGCTTAAGTTTTATGATACCGCAGGCAACGAGATGGATAAATCGCTCTTCACCTTTGAGAACCCCACAGTGAGCATCACCGTGCCTATTCTTAAGAGTAAATCGGTGCCCATAAGGGCCACCTTCAAAAATCTGCCCGCCGAATATGCCGAAAAAAATCCCACCTACGTGTTGGATGTGAAGGCGGTGGTAGTTCACGGCCGTGCCGATCAGGTGGATGCGCTGGAGTTTGTGCCTCTCACCGCTATTGATTTCGAGGCTATAAAAGGCGGCAAGACAGAATTTGCATGCACACTGGAGCTGCCCAACGGAATGCACATAGCCGAAGAAAATGCAGTGCAGGAAGTAAAGGTCAGGATCGTGGAAAATATTAAATAAAACATAATAATTTAAGCCAAAAATCACCTTTTCGAATATTATATAAAGAGGTGATTTTTGATGATTATAGCGGAAATTTTATCCTGCACGGTGCTGTTTCTGCTGGCCACGGTAGGCCTTGCTTTTGCCGTAAGGTGGGTCTGCGGATGGGTGCTCGGAGCTAAAAGAAAATGTCTGCTTTCGGTGGTGCTGCTAAAGGGAGCCGACACAGAGTTCCTGCTGCGGTGCGCCGTGGGCGTGCACACGGCATGCCCCATAAAAGGGAGCGGAAAGATATACGCCGTGGATTGCGGGATGGATCTTCAGCAAAGGCAGGTAGCTCAAAGGATAGCCAAGTGCTATCCATGCCTGGAGTTGATCGATGGCGCAGAGTTTGCCCAAAAGGCGCAGGAAAGGAATTTCCCCGAATATAATTTCAGGCAAAAATGAACGGAGAAAGGCTATGGAAGAGACTCTTCGCGGCCGAATAGAACATATAATATTTAAGAGTAAGGACAGCGGCTTCGCTGTCCTTGAATTGATGACCGAAAACGGCCGAGAGACCGCCGCAGGCGATGCGGGCGAAGTCTCTGTTGGAGATGAGGTGGAGCTTTACGGCGCCTATACCGATCACCCAACCTACGGCGTGCAGTTTTCGGTCAAATTTTGTGCTCCTGCCCGCCCCGAGACTACCGTGGCAATCCTGCGATATCTTTGCAATCAAGGAATAAAGGGTGTGGGCCCTGCCACAGCTCGCCGAATCGTGGAGCGTTTCGGAAGCGAGACTCTCAACGTGATAGAAAACGACCCGGAGGCTCTCACTGCCGTGCGGGGCATAAGTCACGGCAAGGCAATGGCTATAAGTGAAGATTTTAAGAACACGTTTAGTGCCGCAGGAGTAGTGCTTAGTCTCCGAAATCTGGGCTTTGCCAAGGAAGAAAGCCTTAAGATATATAAGGTGCTGGGGGATGCCGCAGGAGATATGGTGAGCCGCAACCCCTATATTATTTGCAGCGGTGCCATAGGTTTGCCCTTTGAAAAGGCCGAATCTGCAGCGGCGGTATTGCACCATCCCTCCAACAGCAACTTCCGCCTTGGAGCAGGTATCGAATGGGTGCTTCGCCATAATCTGGCTAATGGACATACCTGCCTGCCAAGCACAAAGCTGCTGGCCGTGGCCGATAGGCTTCTTGGCGTGGGGCAGGATGCTCTGCTTGTGGCACTTGATGAGCTTCTGGAGCAAAAAAGGGTGATCAAGGAAGTTCTGGGAGAAGAAATGATATTTCTGCCCGAAATGTATGCGGCCGAAAGCTATATTGCAAATCGGCTCAGCCTTATAATGCAGCGAGCCGATAAAAAGGATATTCTCACCGATACTGAGCTTTATACTTTGGAAAAGGAAAGCGGTATGCAATATTCCCAAGGGCAAAAGGAAGCGGTGAGGATGGCCGTGGAAAGCGGCCTGCTTATTCTCACGGGCGGCCCGGGCACGGGCAAGACCACCGTGATAAAAGCCATAATCAGTGCGCTGGGAAACCGAAATATGAAGATAGAATTAGCCGCCCCCACAGGCCGCGCGGCCAAGCGAATGGAAGAACTTTGCGGCCATAGTGCACGCACTATCCACCGCCTGCTGGAGGTGGAATTCGGCGAAGAAGACAGAACCCTCTTCCGCCGCAACGAGCGTGATATGCTGGATTGCGATGCCGTGATAATCGACGAAGTCTCTATGGTGGATTCCACCCTTTTCTGCGCCCTGCTTAAGGCGATCCCCATGGGCTGCAAGATAATCCTTGTGGGAGATTCCGATCAGCTTCCCAGTGTGGGAGCGGGCAATGTGCTGGCCGATCTTATCGGCAGCGGTCTGTTGCCCTGCGTGGCTCTTAAGGAGGTTTTTCGCCAGGCGGCCGAGAGCCTTATTGTGCGCAATGCTCATGCAATAATCGGCGGAAATAACCCTGTTTACAACGAAAAAGGCGGCGATTTCTTTTTGGTGAAGGCCGCCAACCCCGTTGTGGCCGCTCGCACCGTGCGAGATCTTGTGGCCACAAGGTTGCCCGAGGCCTACGGTTTTGCGGCCGATGATATTCAGGTGCTTTGCCCCTCTAGGCTTAATGAAAACGGCACTCTGCGGCTTAATAATATTATTCAGCAGCAGTTGAATCCCCCGAAAGAGGGAGAACCTGAAATCCGCATGAAGGATTTCACTCTGCGCGTGGGGGATAGGGTGATGCAGGTGAAGAACAACTACGACATCTGCTGGGTGAAAGACGATGGCGAAGAAGGCTGTGGTATCTTCAACGGCGATATCGGTTGCATCGAAAGCATAGACCCCTCGAGCGGCACGGCAAGGATAAGATTTGCCGATTGCACAGCCGAATATTTTGGTGATGAAATTGCCCAATTGGAGCCTGCCTGGGCTATCACCATTCACAAAAGCCAAGGTAGCGAATACGAATGTGTTATCCTGCCGCTTATCGATGCTCCTCAAAAACTGCGATATCGCAATCTGCTCTACACGGCTGTAACCCGAGCCAAGAGCCTTATATGCGTGGTGGGTAGTGAGCAGGTTATAGAAAGCATGATAGCCAACGACCGCAAAACTCTGCGCTACACCGGCTTAAAGGAAATGGTAAGGAAAATTGAAGGTAGATAAGATATTAAGCTACTTATCGGCCGCCGTGTTCCCCGAAAAGTGTGTTTGTTGCGGCCGTATTATAGATCATAGTGGCGCTTGCCGCGGATGTGATGCGCTTATGCCTCGCACGCCGAAGAATGGATGCAGGGCCTGCGGCCAGGCGATAGGCGAGTGCGAATGCTGGCGCTTTGATTCAAAAATCGATGGCTTTGCCGCCCCGTTTTACAACGAAGGTCGCGGCAAGAATGCAATGTATAATTTTAAGCTCAACGAAGCAATCTCGGCATCGGAATATTTTGCGGGATATATGGTGAGCGTTTTTAGGGAAAGATTTCCCGATATAGAGATAGATTTTGTCTGCTGTGTTCCCGATGCCCACAGAAGCAGATATAAGCGCAGTTATTATTCGGCCTATGAGCTGGCCAAGGCGGTAGCAGCCATTATGGATAAGCCGTTTCGCCCCAACACGATAATCCAGATAAGATCCAATTTGCCGCAGCACACCCTGGATATGAGATCCAGAATAGAAAACGTGAAGGGTATCTATAAGGTGAATGCTGATATAAATGGCAAGAATGTGCTTGTGGTGGATGATATCCGCACAAGCGGAGCCACGCTCAACGAGTGCTGCAAAATGCTTAAGAAGGCCAAGGCAAAATCGGCTTTTGCACTCAGCGCCGTGTTGGGCAGAAATTTACAATAATTTTGTTTTTAATCCTGATGCTTTGTGATATAATAAGCTTTGGAAGGAGCGGAAAATATGGAAACCATTCAGCTTACAGATTCAGCCAAGTTGCTGTTTATAAAAAACGATAGATTTAAGACTACCCGCATCACGGTGAATTTTTATATGCCTTTGGAATACGATCTGTATTCCGAGATCGCTATGCTGCCCTTTTTTCTCACCAGCTGCTGCAGGAAGCATCCCACTCCCGCTCTGCTCACTAAGCATCTGAACGAGCTTTATGGCTCGGTGCTCTCGGCCACCGCCGAAAAGTTGGGTGATAACCGCCGCGTAGGCTTCACTATTTCGGCGCTGGATGATAAGTTTTCCATTGATGGCTCCAAGCCTATGGAAGAAGCGGCCAAGCTGCTTTGCGATGTGATATTTGATCCTTCCGTGGAAAACGGTGAATTTTTGGACGTGGATTTCCAGAGAGAAAAGCGCCTTTTCTGCGAGCTTGTGGAATCCGAAAAGAACGATAAGCGTCAGTATGCCCGCACAAGGCTGGAAAACGAGATGTTTAATGATTCCCCTTATGGCCTGGCCGAGCTGGGCAGCATAGAGAGCGCCCGCGCAATAACAAAGCAGGGGCTTTTTGCCGCCTGGCAGAAAATGCTGAAAGAAGGAAACATCGGCATAAATATCGTGGGTGCGGCTGTTCCCGAGAAGTTTGTGGAAGATATAAAAGCCCGCCTGGCATCGGTTGAGCGCACTCCTGCTCAGCTTAACTACGATAGTGAGCAGCTGATTGAAGGCGATCTTAAGTTTGCCGAGGATAGAGAGGATATCACTCAAGGCAAGCTTTGCATTGGCCTTGTTGCCCCCGGCGGCGAGAACGAAGCCGAAAGAGCGGCTATGACTATGGCCAACGATCTTTTGGGTGGCGGCACCTATTCTAAGTTGTTCACGGTTGTGCGCGAGCAGCTTCATCTTTGCTATTATTGTGCGGCACGTATCAGCCGCCTTAAGGGATATATGGTGATCGATAGCGGTGTGGAATCCGAAAATGCCGATAAGGCAAAAGAAGAGATCCTGCGCCAGCTGGAAGAGATCAAGGCAGGCAATTTCTCGGATGAAGATATTTCTTCTTCCAAGAAATCCCTTTGCAACGCGGTGAAGACAGCCGAAGACACCGCATCCGTGATGGATAGATGGTATGCTTCCCGTTTTCTGGATGATTCTCCTGCTTCCCCTGCAGAATATAGGGCTTCTATCACCAACGTTAGCCGCGAAGAAATTATTCGTGC
Organism: Acutalibacteraceae bacterium; assembly: GCA_045644025.1. GTDB lineage: Bacteria > Bacillota > Clostridia > Oscillospirales > Acutalibacteraceae > JAZRGE01. Next base: position 23,025 of record JAZRGE010000003.1, read on the forward strand.
TGCAGCCAAAATCAAACCCCACACCGTCTATTATATGCTGCCTAAGGAGGAAGAGAAATGAAGGTAGAAAACTATAAAAGCAGCTTTCTCTCCGAATCCTATTCCGTGGCCACAATGGATAACGGACTTAAGATATATGTGCTCAGCAAGGAAGGCTATGCTTCAACTTATGCCGTGTTTGGCACAAAGTACGGCTCTGTTAATATTAAATTCCGCACCGATAAGGATAAGGAATTCATAGAAGTCCCTGCAGGCATTGCCCACTTTTTGGAGCACAAGCTTTTCGAGAGTGAGGAAGGGGACGCCTTTGCGAAATTTGCCCGCACCGGTGCCTATGCCAACGCCTACACCTCTTTCGACAGAACGGGATATCTCTTCTCCTGCACGGAAGAATTTGAGGCCAATCTCACCCATCTGCTTTCCTTTGTGAGCGATCCTTATTTTACCGAAGAGACTGTGGCCAAGGAGCAGGGCATTATCGGCCAGGAGATAAAGATGTACGACGACAGCCCCGATTGGAGAGTTTTCTTCAACCTACTCACGTCGGTCTATCATAATCATCCCGTGCGCACCGATATTGCAGGCACGGTTGAATCTATTGCCGAGATCACCCCTGAGCTGCTCTACGATTGCTACAACACTTTTTATCATCCGTCCAACATGTATCTTTGTGTGGTGGGCAACGTTAAGGCCGAGGATGTTTTTGCCATCGCCGAAAAGTGCATCACCACTAAGGGCACTCAGAATATAGAAAACTACACTCCCCACGAGCCCGAGGAAGTCTGCCAAGAATACTGCGTGCAGCAGTTGGATGTGGCAAAGCCGCTTTTTGCTTTGGGCTTTAAGCAGGATCCAAACGTGGCCGCCACCCCCAAAGCCAGAGTGGCAACCGAGCTTTTGCTGGAAATAATGTCGGGCCATTCCTCCGAACTCTACACAAAGCTTTTGGAAGAAAACCTTGTTAATCCCGAATTTTCATTTGAACACTTTACGGGAAGCGGATATTCGGTTATAATATTCTCGGGTGAATCCTCCGATCCGCAAGCCGTGGCCCAAAGGATAAAGGATGAAGTGGCTGCTTTGGCTTCTCGCGGAATAGATAAGGATGCCTTCCAGCGCATAAAAAGGAAGAACTTCGGCCAGACTGTGATGATGTTCAACAGCGTGGAAGGCCTTTCCTCCGCACTCACGGAATGTGCCATCCGCGGCGAAGAGCTTTTTGATTTTGAGAAAATCTATAATTCTATCAGCGAGCAGGATCTTTTGGATGTGCTTGCCACAATGAAGGCAGAGCGCACGGCCCTTTCGGTGATAGAGCCTAAGGAGCGATAAAAATGCACCAGAACGTTTCCATTTTCGGCCTGCAATTTAATATAGACCCTGTGGCCTTCACCATACCCGGCCTTGGATGGGATGTTTATTGGTATGGCGTGATTATCGCCACAGGCTTTGTTCTGGCCCTTGTTTATGCCTATTTCAACGTGAAGAGGTTTGGGCTGGATGTAGATAAGGTTATCGACGTTGTGCTCGTGGCCGCTCCCGTGGCCGTTCTGTGCGCCAGGCTCTATTATGTGCTCTTTGATGGCGAAAAGGCCACAAGCATTAAGGATGTGTTTAATTTCTCGGGCGGTGGATTTCAAGGCCTTGCCATCTACGGCGCTGTTATCGGCGCTCTGCTTTCGGGCTTTTTGATGTGCAAGATCCGCAAGGTGAACGTGCTGGATATGTTTGATCTCGCCGCCATCGGATTTCTTATCGGCCAGGGCGTGGGCCGCTGGGGCAACTTTATGAACCAAGAGGCCTTTGGCGCCAACACCACCCTGCCTTGGGGAATGTATAGCGACACAGTACATAACTATTTGGTGGCCAATCAGGAATCTTTGGCCGCCGCAGGAATTTCGGTGGATCCCAATATGGCGGTGCACCCCTGCTTCCTTTATGAATTTATCTGGTGCGGCATAGGCGTTCTGCTGCTTCATCTTTTAAGCCGCAAGCGCCGCTTTAAGGGCCAGCTTATTCTTTCCTATGGCGCTTGGTATGGCACAGGCCGCTTCTTTATTGAAGGTTTAAGATTGGATAGCCTTATGCTGGGCGCTCATATCAGGGTGTCGCAGCTGCTGTCGGGTCTGGCTGTGGTGATTTGTCTTGTGCTGATAGGTGTGCTGTGGAAGAGAAGCACCAAGAATAAGGCAACAGAGGATTACGTTCCGATGTTTGATAAAAACGATATAGATGAGCTTTTGGGCGAAACCCAAGGCAACGAATAAGGCGGGTGAAGATATGGCAGTTATAATAGACGGAAAAGCTGTTTCCGCAAAGGTTAAAGAAAGATTAAAGGAGCAAACAGCGTTGCTCAAGGCCAAGGGAATAGTGCCCGGCCTGGCGGTTGTTCTCGTGGGAGAAGATCCGGCATCCAAGGTGTACGTGGGCTCTAAGAAGCGCGCCTGCGAAGAAATAGGCTATTATTCCGAAGAGCATCTTCTGCCTGCTTCCACCACCACCGAAGAGCTGCTGGCTCTTGTGGCCGAGCTTAACACTCGCTCGGAGATCCACGGTATCCTTTGCCAGTTGCCCTTGCCCCGCCATATTGATGAGTGGGCTATTATAAACGCTATTGATCCTAAGAAGGATGTGGATGCATTTCATCCTTCCAACGTTGGCCGAATAATGATAGGCGATTTTGATTTTCTGCCCTGCACTCCTGCAGGTGTAATGGAGCTTCTGGAGCAGTATGGCATTGATGTTTGCGGCAAAAATTGCACGGTCATCGGCCGCTCTAATATAGTGGGCAAGCCCCAGGCAATGCTTCTGCTTCATAAGAATGCCACCGTCACGATCTGCCATTCCAAAACAGTGGGTCTTAAAGATATCTGCCGCGGCGCCGATGTTATTGTGGCCGCCGTTGGAAGAGCGGGATTTGTCACCGCCGATATGGTGAAGCCCGGCGCTGTGGTGATCGACGTTGGTATGAACCGCCCCGAAGGCGGCAAGCTTTGCGGCGACGTGGATTTTGAGAACGTGAAAGAAGTGGCCTCGGCTATCACCCCCGTTCCCGGCGGTGTGGGTCCCATGACCATTGCAATGCTTATGCAAAACACGCTCACAGCCGCGCTGCGCCAGTCTGGAGCCCAGCTATGAGAAGGATAAAAGCAATTGTTTTGGCGCTCTGCCTTGTTTTTGCATTGTGCGTTCCTGCTGCAGCCGCCAAGGTTGCAGGAGATGGCGTGAGCATAGAAATATCGGATGATTTTCTTGTGATCACTCCCCAGAACGTGGCCAAGAATGCTGCAACCGCCAAGGTGTTGGGCTTCACGGAGAAGACTCTTAAGACTCATATGACCGAAAACGGTATGCTTCTTTTGGCGCTCACGGGCAACAACACACGCCAAATTCAGCTTCGCGAGCAGATATCGGCTAAAGATTCCTATGCCGCCAAGATCGGCGATCTTTCCTTGCTTAGCAATGAGGATATAAGGGAATCGGCCCGAATACTTTTAGAGCAAATGAATCTGCAGGGCGAGAGCGAAGTGATTTCCAATGCCAATGGCCTTAAGGCTATAAAGCTCGTTTCCGTGAATGAAGATATGCAGAGTGTTCAATATATCACGGTGCGCAATGGCAGGATATATTCTCTTGTGGGCTACGATGCCAAGGGAGCCGATACAGATTATCTGGCCGATGTTTTTGAAACTCTTAACATAGAGAAAAAAAGCGGAAAGTTTTCTTTGGCAGGTGCCACGGGTGTTGTCACCACAATAATAGTTTCACTGCTTATCCTTGTGGCTGTGATCGTGATTATCCGCCTTATAATTTCCTTTGTGGTTGATTTCCGGAACAGAGACAACGACGTTCGTGAGTTTGTTCGCATAAAGCGCAGAAAATTCTAAAAAAATAAAAGGTGTGTAGAGAATCTACACACCTTTTTATTATATAAATTTTATTAGTTGGCTTTTGCCTGCATTTTCTCTCTGGCCTTATCTCGTGCACTAACCTTTTCTTCGGGCTTGATCTCGCCGGCTTTAGTGAGAGCGATCTTTGTGAGGAAGGGGCCAACAAGTTCGTAGATGAGAACGGAGAAGAGCACAATGTTGCGGATTATGGAGCCCACTTCGCCGCCCAGCGCCTGAGACTTCATTGCCATACCCAGCGCAACGCCTGCCTGGGGCAGAAGGGTGATGCCAAGGTATTTCACAATGTGGCTATCACACTTAACTGCTTTGGAACTTGCACCTGCTCCAAAGTATTTGCCTGCGGAGCGGAAGGCAATATAAACGAGGCCGATAAATATCACGAGCGGATCCTTAAACACGGCCAGCTCCAGCTCGGCGCCGGAGATCACAAAGAAGAGAATAAACATGGGAGCAGTCCATCTGTCCAGCCTATCCATAAGCTCCTCCGAGAAATCGCACATATTGCAGAACACAGTGCCCAGCATCATGCAGGTGAGCAGGGAGGAGAAGGCAATATGCACGCCGCCGATCTTGAATTCCAGCATGGAAAGGGCAACGGTGATGAAAACAAAGGCCACCGAAAGGGAAAGCCTCTTGGAACGGGAATGGAAATAGCGCTCGAAATAGGTGAGCAACAGACCCATAAGGAAGCCCAGGCCAATGGAGAGCACCACTTCCAGAATAGGCTCCAGAACCACCGAGAGCACATCCACGCTGCCGCTCATAAGCGCCCTAGCCACACCGAAGGAGATGGCGAAAAGAACAAGACCCACGGCATCATCCAGAGCTACAATGGGAAGCAGGATATCGGTGAGAGGGCCTTTGGCCTTATATTGGCGAACAACCATAAGGGTGGCGGCAGGTGCGGTGGCCGAAGCAACGGCGCCCAGCACGATGGCGGCCTCTAAAGGAAGCTTTTCGGGGATAATAAAATGCAATCCGATAAGAGCAGCATCCACCACAAGGGTGGTGAACACGGCCTGGAAAATGCCGATAACAGTAGCCTGCTTGCCTGTCTGCTTAAGGGAGGCCAGGCGGAATTCATTGCCAATAGAGAAGGCAATAAAGCCCAAGGCTGTGTCGGCGATAAGCTCGTAGGAATGAACGTCTTCCATGCTGATAAAGCCCAAGCCCTTCACTCCGAGGGCACCAAGCAGATAGGGGCCGATAAAAATACCTGCCACCAGATAGGCAGTAACAGCAGGGAGCTTTACCAATTTAGCCAATCGGGAAAGCATCAGGCCGGCAAAGAGAGCAACAGCCAGCACGAGTAAAGTATGCATAAAAACCTTTCCTTTCGAAATTCGGCATATTCTGCCAAAAAATGCAACGAGAGCATTATATCACAGCAAAATTCGCTTATCAAGCCAAAAAAACTATTAATAATTATATTTTTTTCTAAGGGAAGCCATAAAGATCACTGTCACAACAGCGGCGGCGGCTTCGGCCGCCACGGAAGAAAGCCAAACACCATCCAAGCCAATAATTTCGGGCAGCAGCATCACAAAACCCACCTGGAAGACTACCGTGCGCAAAACAGCCATTACGGCCGAGACCAATCCGTTGTTCAGTGCTGTGAAGAAGGAAGGGCCCAGGATGCCCAAACCTGAGAAAAGGAAGGAGAAGGCATAGACCCTGAAGGCTCCCAAAGTCATGTTGTAAAGGGCATCGTCGTAGCCTGCAAATATAGCCGAAAGTGGTGCCGAAAGAATTTGAGAAAGAGCCAGCATGGCCAGGGATCCAAATAAGCAAACAGCCACACATTTGCGGCGCATATTCTTTAGCTCGGCGTAGTTCTTAGCACCGTAGTGGTAGCTTACAACAGGCGAAGCGCCGCTGGCAAAACCAAGGAATATACCTACAAATATGAAGGAAACGTACATAATTATGCTATAGGCAGAAACTCCGTCTTCCCCTGCAAAATCAAGCAGGCGGACGTTGTAGAGCATGCATACAAGTGAGCCCGAAACGCCTGATATCAGCTCGGAAGACCCGTTGGCAACGGCCTTAAGGGTGGCGTGCATATCAAAGTTAGTGCTGCCTAGGCGTAGCAGGCTGGTGTTGGGGCTTGCAAAATAAATTAAAGGTGCGGCGCCGCCGATCACCTGGCTCATGCCTGTGGCAATGGCTGCTCCGGGCAGCCCCCAGCCCAGCACACCCACCAGAAGAAAATCCAGCACCATATTGGCAACTCCTGCGGCAAGGGTTGTGAAAAGGCCCAGCTTGGGCTTTTCGGCAGTAACGAAAAGTATCTGAAAGGCAAATTGCAGATTCCAAAGGGGAAGCAGGGGGAGGAGTATGTAGCCATAGAGCACGGCCAGATCCAACATCTCGCCCTGTGCACCCATCGCCGCCATAAGTGGCCGCAAGAGCAGAAATCCGGCCACAAGGAAAAGCACCCCTAAGCCACCGCAAATATATATAAAAAGGGAGAAGAGCCGATTAGCCTTTTCTTTATTGCCTTCGCCTAAAGTCTTGGCAATCAGCGCACTGCCGCCTGCGCCGAAGATGTAGCCGAAGGTGGAAAGAATATTAAGGATAGGAAAAACAAAGTTGATGGCGGCCAGAGCAGTCTTGCCAACGTAGTTGGCCACAAAGAAGCCATCCACAACGCAGTAGAGCGATGTGAACACCATCATAACTATTGTGGGCAGGGTGAATCGCAGCAGCCGAGAATAGGTGAAGTGGTCCGAGAGCTTTATTGCCATATTTGTTTCTCCTTTCGAAAATTTTAGCCAAAGGGTAGTATAGTGCCGAAATGGTGTAAAGTCAACACCCCTTTTGGTTGAAATAAAATAATAACTATGATATTCTTAGAAAAGGTGGTGTGCGTATGATAATAACCTTGATAATATATGCAATGATCGTTTTTTGGGGTGCGCGCTTTAATCCCAAAGGCACCTCTGATTATCTTGCAATAAATAATACCAACGCAGTCAAGGGTATATTTATCCTGATGGTTTTTATGAGCCATTTTAGGAGCTATATCGGCTCGTATGGAATGTTTGGGGAAGTGTATGGCAATTTTTTCAGATTTTTCGATCAGAGCATGGTAGCGTTGTTCTTGTTTTATTCGGGCTACGGCATTATGGAGTCCTATAAGAAAAAAGGGGATACATATATATCGCAGATGCCCCTTAAAAGAATTTTAGCCACGCTGTTTCGCTTCGATTGCGCGATCCTGCTTTTCATAGCGGCAAACGTTATCTGCCGATATAAAATGGAACCGCAAAGCATCCTTTTGGCTTTCACAGGCTGGGAGGCAGTCGGCAATTCCAATTGGTACATATTTGTAATATTGGTATTGTACGTTGTTTCGTTCCTGGCGTTTAAGCTGCTCAAAGGTAAAAAGGATATTTGGCCCGTGCTGCTCACAGCGGCCCTCACTGCCGCCTTGGTAGTTGTTGCTCACTATACCCACGTAAAGCCGATACATTGGTACGATACAGCCCTTATATTCCCGCTGGGAATGCTGTGGTCGCTTTATGGCAATGTGGCCGCAAAGATTTTTAATAGGAATATATTCGTTTGGTCTGCTTGGATTTTGGCGCTTGGCGTGGCATACCTTGAAATAAAAGGATATAGCACGCTCTTCACGATGGCCGCATATATCATCTTCACCATGGCGTTTGTGGTGATCACGATGCGAATCACCTTTGGCAATAAGGTGCTTAGCTGGTGCGGTAGGTATCTGTTCGAAATATATATTCTTCAAAGGCTGCCGATGATGGTGCTGGGTCGCTACGGTGCGGCGCAGCTCAATCCGCTGATCTATTTTTCGGCCTGCGTTGCGGCCACGGTGGCTCTGGCCGTTGGGTTCAAATATATCACCGATAAAATGTGGAACAAAATGATAGGTAAATAAAAAAGGCGCCCCGAAGGGCGCTTTTCTTATATCTCTTTTCTAAAGGGGCGAAGAAGCCTTGCTTTGGCACATTCAATAAAATGGGCTTCGCTCTCGATAGGGAAGTCGCATTCCATGCCGCCAAGGATCTTCTGGCCGCCTGCCGAGTGATTATCCGAGCCTGCGAAGGGGATAAGATCATAATGCTTGGCGTAGAGGGCAGCCATATCGTTCATATCGTCTCGCTGGCTGGCGTTGAATATCTCGGCTCCGTGCACGTCTCTGGGATAGAGCCTTATGTGATCGATGTACCCGATTTCGCGGAATGGGTGAGCCTGTATCACCAAAGCGCCCGCCTCGGCCATAAGCTTAAGCTCTTCGCTTTTCTGCATGTGCTCGATCTCGGGGTGAGCTAAGTACCATTCCTTGCTGAGCCCATAGATAAGAAAATCCGTGCCGCAGTAGGAAAGCTCCACTCCGCAGAAGACCTTAAGCCCCACTTCTTCGCCGACCTTTTTTCCTTCTTCATAATCGGAAAAATAAAATTCTATCCTTTCGGCGTAGGGCAGGGAAGGATCAATGTCAATATACCCATCCAAAAAATGGTTGGTGATAAAAATTCCGTCGTAGCCAAGGCTTTTGTAGTGCTCCACGTTCTCGCGCACGCTTTTTCTCGCGCACTTGCTCACGGGTTTGGTGTGCAGATGAGTCTCGTAAAGATACATATTATTTGCCTTCCTTTGCACTCTTTTTATCAAGAGCCAGATTTCTGAAATAAAGTGCCAGATCCACACTCACCATAAAAAGATTCAGAAAATAAAAGAAGAGAACGTACCACTTCTCGGAAAAACTTGCCATATATATTGGGTTGGCAAACTTGGAAGCAATGCCTGCGATATAGCCCGAGATGATCAGCATTAAAAACAAGGGGGATTTACCCTTGGCTGTTCGTGCCTTATATGATTTTGCCACACTCAGCGGCCAGGATGCGCCAAAGCAAAGCACCATAGTGATTTCTAAAATTTCGGCCATAAAGCCCACCTCGCAAAAAATTTTCCCTATTATATCACGCTCTGCTCTCAATTGCAATGCCACAAAAGAAAAATCCTCGCTCACATGAACGAGGATTTATTGGTGGGAGAGGATGGATACGGTGCGCTCTCGGTTTGTGCCGACGGCTCCGAGCCGTTGCGGCAAAACCTTCGTGCTGCCGACTCGGGCAGACCGCTCAACCTACGCGGTCTCGCAGCTGCTTCGACGAACCGGTTGACTCTTCAAAGCGCCCGTCTAACCAATAAAAAAAGCACCCTAAAGGTGCTTTTTTATTGGTGGGAGAGGATGGATTCGAACCATCGAAGTCATTGACAACAGATTTACAGTCTGCCCCCTTTGGCCGCTCGGGAACTCTCCCACATATTCAATTTGCTGTGCCCGTGCAGAAGCCTTAGAAAAAATGGAGCTGGTGGACGGACTTGAACCCCCGACCTGCTGATTACAAATCAGCTGCTCTACCAACTGAGCTACACCAGCACCTAGGTCTGCCAAGGACAGCAGGATAAATATATCACAACGGCAGACCTTTGTCAACAAATTTTTTCTTTAGTTTCGCAAAAATTTTTTATTCTTCGGCTAATGCGGCCGTGAGCACGGCCAAGGGGCTATCGCCCGGCACCAATCTTATGGAAAGAATTGGGGTGGTTCCGGGCATCACTTTCACTCTGCCCTTAAATCGCTCCGAGAATTTATAAAGCAGCTCGGCATCGAAGATCTCTAAGGTGAAATTGATGCGGCCTTCCTTTTGGACTATTTCGGTGATGCCGCGGGCAGCGGCAACGCGCTTTTGCAGCGCGATGTTCACAAGATTCAGCACGGCCTGCGGCGGATTGCCGAAGCGGTCGTTGAGCTCTTCTATCACGTCTTCCGCATCGGCGGGCAGGCGAATATCGGCAATCCTGCGATAAATACCCATTCTGGCAGGCAGAAGCTTAATATAGCTTTCGGGAATAAGAGCGTTTTCCTGAATATCCACGCTGCATTCCTTTTCGGGCAGCACTTCTTCGCCTTTGGCGGCTGCCACGGCATCGGCCAGCATTTTAAGATACATATCATAGCCCACCGATTCGAGATGCCCGTGCTGTTCGCCGCCTAAGATGCTTCCAGCACCGCGTATCTCCAGATCGCGCATAGCTATCTGGAAGCCCGAGCCAAACTCGGTGAACTGGCGCACGGCTTCCAGCCTTTTTTGGGCGATCTCGCTTAAGGCTGCGTTGGGGCGGAAGCATATATATGCATAGGCTCGGCGGTGGCTTCGGCCCACTCGGCCTCTGAGCTGGTGAAGCTGGGCAAGGCCGAATCTATCGGCGTCTTCTATAATAATCGTGTTGGCATTGGGCACGTCTATGCCCGATTCAATAATTGTGGTGCAAACAAGAACGTCTATTTCCTGCTCCAACAATTTGCGCCAAACGGCCGAAAGCTCGTCTTCGCTCATCTGGCCGTGGGCTGTGGCAATGCGGCATTCGGGCAGGCGCGATTTAAGCCTGGCGGCGCAGGCATCTATGCTTTCAACGCGGTTGTGAAGATAATAAACCTGGCCTCCGCGGCGCAGTTCCTTAGTGATAGCATCGGCAATAATCGAATTGTTTTGCTCCATCACGTAGGTCTGCACGGGGTATCTATCCTGCGGCGCTTCTTCTATTGTAGACATATCCCTAAGCCCCGAAACCGCCATATTAAGGGTGCGCGGGATAGGCGTGGCCGAAAGGGTGAGCACGTCTACGGTGGGGAACAACTCCTTGAGCCGCTCCTTTTGGGCCACACCGAAGCGCTGTTCTTCGTCGATTATCACAAGACCCAGATCCTTGAACTGCACGTCCTTTGAAATGAGCCTATGGGTGCCCACGATCATATCCACCCTGCCTCGGGCAAGGTCTTTGAGTATTCTTTCCTGCTTTTTGGGGCTCACAAAGCGGGAAAGGAGCTCTATTTTAAGTGGCAGATCGCCGATGCGACGAAGCACCGTTTCGTAGTGCTGGGATGCAAGGATAGTGGTGGGCACAAGCAGAGCCACCTGCCTTCCTTCACTCATGCATTTGAAGGCGGCGCGCAGAGCAACTTCTGTTTTGCCGAAGCCCACGTCGCCGCAAAGCAGACGATCCATAGGCACCGCGCGTTCCATATCCCGCTTTATTTCGCCTATGCAGCGGAGCTGATCGGGTGTTTCTTCGTATTCAAATCTGGCTTCAAAGTTGCTTTGAAGATCGGTGTCCTTGCTAAAGGCGTAGCCCTTTGTGGCCATTCGTGTGGCGTAGAGTTTGGTGAGCTGGTCGGCCAAGTCTTTAACAGCGGCACGCACTCTGGAGCGGGTCTTTTTCCATTCGCCGCCGCCCAGCTTATTGAGTTTCACGTTGCCTTCTTCGGCGCCCACGTATTTCGAAACCATATCCAGCTGGGTAACGGGTACGTAAAGGCTGCCGCCTTTATCATAGCGGATCTTGATATAATCCTTAGAAACATTCTCAACCCGCATCTTTTGAATGCCTTCAAAAATGCCGATACCGTGGGCGATGTGAACCACGTAGTCGCCCACCTTGAGCTCGGTGAGAGAGCTTATTCGGGCGGCGTTTTTGGGCAAAGCAGGGCGAGCCTTTTTCTCGGCCACCTTGCCGCCTGCGGTGATAAGAGTAAACTTTTCTTCGGGCAACTCAAAACCTGCCGAAAGCACACCGTCGCACACGGCTATGCCCGATTTGGGCGGTGCGGAATCGGATGAGAAGAGCTGGGCCGGTATTTCCCTGGCGGTGAGATCGGCAAAAAGATTCTTGGCGGCTTTTTTATTGCCTGCAAGCACCACCGTGAGCCAATCGCGGCTGTGAGCCAGATCCTCGCAAAGTGCATCCACCGAGCCTGCCCATGGAGAAAACTGCTTGGCCGAAAGAGCAAACAGTGCCTTGGGCGGCGCAAAGAAATGGGAGCGGGAGAAGTTTTCGAGATAAACAGCGCCCGACACTTTGGAGATAAATTGACCTTTATCCAGCGTGAAGATATTAAGCTTCTTGGGCAGGGTGCCATCCTCCAAAAGGGAGAGCACTTCTTCGGCATTAAGGCGCAGAGCGTTTTGCAGGCGCTCTTCACAGTTGCCGCATTCACTTAAAAATACAGCATCCTCCGAAACGTAATCAAAAAGGGTGTATTCTCCGCTGTGCATAATACCGAGATATTTATCTGCGGCAAGCTCGCCGCCTGCCAAGACGGCTTCTGCATCGGATTCCAGATGCTCTTTTGCTTCTTCCGAAACACCCTTTGCTCGGGCCAGCTTTTCTATAGAAGCAGCCAGATCGGCGGCATCAAAGAGCCTTTCCGTGGCAGGGATTATGTGGGCTTCTTTAAGCTTCATCACCCTGCGTTGGCTGGCGGTATCAAAAAGGGAAATGGTCTCGATCTCGTTGCCCCAAAGTTCAATTCGCACGGGGTTCTCGTTCTGGGGCGGGAAGACATCAAAAATGCCGCCGCGCAGGGCAAACTGGCCCACGCCGTCTACCTGTTCACATCGGGTGTACCCCATATATATGAGGCGGGAAATAAGTGCGGAAATATCAATATCCTTGCCAACCTTTAGTGCTACCACGTTGCCTTCCAGTTTCTCGGGCGGCAGTGTGAACTGGATGGCCGCATCCACGCAGGCCACGCATATATCTGCTTTCCCTGAGGCAAGTGCCCAGAGAGCGGCCAAGCGCTTGTGCTCGTATTCTGCCGAACTGCATATTTCCTTGCGGAAATTAAGATCTCTGGCAGGATAAAAACAGCATTTTTCTCCCAAAGCCTGCAGATCCTCGCACAGGCGCACTCCGTCGGCTTCGCTGCCGCAAAGCACCAAAAACGGGCGCGAGATATCGGCACAAAGGGCAGAAATTACCGCCGCTTTATGCACAGCCGAAACCCCCGAAAGACAAGCGGGGAGGGTGTGCGACCTTATGGCCGCCGCCAACCCACGAATATCCTTCGAGGCTGATATTTTTTCCTTTATAAATTGCATATCGTTACCCTCCGTAGGGGAATAGGCAAATTAAGCGTTGTAGAGATTCATTGCTCTGTCGATATCACCGTTTTTGGCAATATCCTCGGCGGCATCGGCCGCTTTTTCCAGAGCGGATTTTATCTTTTCGGCATCCTCGCCATTGGGGGTGGAGAGCACCCAATCCTTCATATCGTATTCGGGATGGGGCTTTTTGCCCACTCCCACCTTTATGCGGGGGAAGGCATCGGTGCCCGAAAGATAGATAATGTTCTTCATACCGTTGTGGCCGCCGTCGGATCCGTTGCGGCGTATGCGAAGTCGGCCTGCATCCAGGGAAACGTCGTCGAATATTATAAGCACGTTCTCGGCGGGAATTTTGTAGAAATTCATCAGCTCGGCAACAGCCTGGCCCGAAAGATTCATAAAAGTCTGGGGCTTCACAAGAAGCACCTTTCTTCCGCCTATGCGGCACTCACCTATAAGCGATTTGGCCTTAAGCTTCTTGATATCGGCACTGTGCCTTTCGGCCAGAATATCCAGCACGAGCCAGCCCATATTGTGCCTGGTGGCTTCGTATTCACGGCCGGGATTGCCCAGGCCCACTATCATAAATTCTCCGCCGCCGGAGAATTCTTTTTTTGCTTTTTTTCCAAACATAAATTCTACTCCGTAAATAGA
>JAZRGE010000004.1:0-11000 GCA_045644025.1 Acutalibacteraceae bacterium
GCCTATATTGGCATCGAGCTGGCCGGTGGGAGCCAGAACCAGCTCCAGCATATCTTGGTGATAAGAAGCGTTATCGTTGCTATACTTTGTGCCCAAAAGGCCCTGAGTAGTCTTAGCATCTGTTTTGAAGAAGAGCTCAACTGTCTTGATGTCTTCGGTGATGGGGGCTTTAGTCTCCCAGAAGGGATCTTCCATAGTGGAGAAGTTCACACCCAAGCCATCAGAGAGTTCGGGATTATTATCATAGAAAACAAAATTATCAACATAAATGCAGACGTTTGTTTGATTGCCATACATGCCCATGATCTCAATCTGGTAGGTGCTCTGAGCTCCTGCAGCAATACCTTCCTTTACAGCATCGGAAAGCTTAAGCGAACTTGCAGGAATAAGCACCTGGCCCTTAAAGCCATGGGGGATGTTTGTGCCGTGACCGGAAACACTTGTATCAACAACGGTGCCGTTTTCCCAAATAAACTTAACAGGGCCACTAAAATAGCAGGAAGCACTTGCTGTTTCGGATGTGGCTCCAACAGAGTAGCTCATACGGATATAATTGTTCTTATCGGTACCCAGAAGCTCATCTGTAACAAACTGGGAAGCATCGATATCAAAAGCGACAGCATCGTATTCATCATTCCAAGAAGGAATACTAAATGTTGTGGTGGCGCGGCCTGCACACTCGCTTGTGTGCTTAAGAACAAGCTTGCCATTTTCAACAAAGTAGTTGGTACCTTTAGCCCATGCAAGAGTTTTGCCGGATTCGGTGCTGTTGCCCCAACCGCCGAGAGTCACACTGGAAGCATCGTTAAAGTCCATAGCAACGATCGTGTTGTCGTAGCCTTCCTTTTCGCCTACCGGCTTCATCCACTGAATATCATCAAGAGTATATGAATCGCCTGCAGCAAGTTTCTTTGTACAATGAAGATAGATATATGAACGATGGCGATATGTTTCAGTCTTCTTATAAAGATCCCATATTGTTCCCAAACTGGTCTTAAACTGATCTATGTAGGTGGTATCATATGCATCCAAGGGGATAATGATTGTACCGGACTGGCCTGCTTTGCCATAAACCACGCCATGATAAGACTGCACACCGCCGCCTGTGGTGAGAATCTCAGGCTGGGGGTTGGGATTCTCATCGGTGGCATCGGGGATATAAATATATTTTTTTTCAGGTAAGCAATAAGCCCACTCGCCGGAATTTTTACCTGTAGAGAAATAGATCTTAGCCTCTAAAGGTATATTAGTGCCTGCAGCAAGAGATGTAACGCCTGTCATATCAACGCGGAACTGGAGAGCAATAGTCTCGGAAGAAGGAAATGTGCTTCCTCTTGTGGGAGAATTAGGAGAAATCCAGATCTGTGCACCGGATACTCCTTCTTTATCAGAAGACACTACGGTTACTCCAAGCTTTCCATCAACAATATTAACGTTAGAAAGACTGCTGTATGCTTTAGCCGCATAGTCGCCCTCTGAAGAATATTGGCTATTGGTGCCAATACCTACACCGATAGTGCCTTCGCCATAGGGAACGGTGCTATCGTTGGCAAGGCCGTTGAAGTTGTTGATAACTCTATCAACAACCAGCACGGGTGTTTCGGGATCTACAATTGTGATATCGTTGGTAGGTTCCTCGGCTTTTGCAACCATGGGGAACACGGGCAGCGAAACAAGCATAACTGCCAATGCCAACAAAATGGAAAGGATGCGCTTTTTCATAGCAAAACCTCCAAATATAAAAATACACCTTAATTAAACCATTGTTTTGCATATAAGTCAACATTTTGTTTCGCTAAATTCTATGAATTTTTCGTTAAATTTAATTAATATTCCTCACTATCGGTTCATACAATATGTAGTACGAAGGCGGTGTTTGAATTGAAAGAAAAAATTAAAACCTACGTTATCTCCATCTTTATTCCTTTAGCTGTGGGTGGTCTTTCTGCGCTTCTCACGCGGAGCAGTATGGATATCTACAGCGATATTGTCTCCCCTGCTCTGGCGCCCCCTGCAATACTTTTCCCCATTGTGTGGACTATTCTTTACATTCTTATGGGCGTGAGTTCGGCAATTATATGCTCCTCCCCTGCTCTTGCAATAAAAAAGCAATCTGCTATGCTCACCTATGGCCTAAGCCTATTTTTCAATTTCTTCTGGAGCATATTCTTCTTCAATTTCCGTTGGTTCCTTTTCTCATTTATATGGCTCCTGGGTCTGCTCTTCCTTATTGTGCGCACGATAATGAAATATCGCAGGATAAAACCTATTGCCGCATATTTGCAAATACCCTACGCGCTTTGGGTGGCATTTGCAGGATACCTTAACTTCGCAATATGGTTGCTCAACAAATAAGAAAAGCGGATGCCTTTCGGCATCCGCTTGTTTAATTATATGATTAATCGGCCATGTTATCAAAATAGCCCTGAACCAGCACGATAGGTGTGCCCTTATCGCCCGAACCGCTGGTGAGATCGCAGAGAGAACCGATAAGATCGGTGAGCCTGCGGGGAGTGGTGCCCTGAGAAGCCATATTGCCCATAAGATCGCCGCCCTTAGCACGAATGGCGTTCTCAATAGCAGCCTTCAGTTCTTCGCCCTTAAGATCGGCGAAATCGTTATCAGCGAGATATTTAAGCTTAAGCTCATTGGGTGTGCCCTCCAAGCCTGCGGTGTAGGCAGGGGAAACAACGGGATCGGCCAGCTCCCAGATCTTGCCCACGGGATCCTTGAAAGCTCCATCGCCATAGACCATTACTTCAATATTCTTGCCGCAGCGCTCTTTGAGGCCCTTCTGAATATCATAGACCAAATCGAAGCAATCCTGGGGGAAAAGCTTAACGCTATCTTCGGTGGATTTATTGGAACCCAGCAGGCCATACTTGGAATTGAAGCCGCTGCCGTTTACCGATTCGTTAAGGATCTCATCCAAGCCCACAACACGCTTTGCACCTGCGGCTTTAAGAATACGCTTTGTGCGGGCACGGCTGTGGATATCACAGCAAAGCACGTTGTCGGTGTAGTTAAGGATCACTCTGGGATCGTTGGCCAAAATGATTTCGGCCTCGGCACCGCAAGAACGGATAAGATCACCGTAGTACTGAATATAATCTACCTTGGTGAAAGGATGGGGATTGATGCCGAAAAGCTCGCGATACTTTGCTTCGGTGAGCACGTCGGTATAAGGATTGATACCTGCTTCATCAAGCTGATCCAGAGAAACGAGATGGTTGCCCACTTCATCGCTGGGATAATTAAGCATAAGCACGATCTTCTTAGCGCCTTTAGCTATACCGCGCAGGCAGATAGCAAAGCGATTGCGGCTGAGAATGGGAAAAATCACACCGATTGTCTCTCCGCCGAGCTTGTTCTTCACGTCTTCGGCAATAGCATCCACCGATGCATAGTTGCCCTGAGCACGAGCCACCACAGATTCAGTGACAGCTACAACATCCTTATCGTTAAGCTGAAAACCTTCTTCCAAAGCGGCCTCCACAACGCTGTCCACAACGATTTTTACCATATCGTCGCCTTCGCGGATAATGGGGCAACGCACACCTCTGGAAACAGTACCGGTTCTTCTTGCCATAAAAATTCCTCCTAATATTGACTTTTGGGTCAACTATATTATAATACAAACATAGGCATTAGTAAAATAGATAATACTTACAACTGTGATAAGGTGCGCTTATATGAAAACAAAACTTGATTACTACCGAATTTTTTATGAAACCGCTCGACACGAATCCTTCTCTCTGGCTGCCAAAAATCTTTATATCTCCCAATCGGCCATATCCCAATGCATAAGCCAATTGGAGAAGGATTTGGGAGCAAAGCTCTTCAACCGCTCACGCCGAGGTGTGGCGCTCACCCAGGAAGGCCGCCTGCTTTTCCAAAAGGTGGAAAGCGCAATGGAAAATATTCTTCAAGGCGAGACTCTTCTTGCGCAGCTTCAGCATCTGGATAGCGGCACCCTGAAGATCGCCGCAGGCGACACCATCACCAGCCACTATCTTCTCCCCTATCTTGAGCAGTTCCACGCCAAATATCCGCAGATACGAATTGAGATGGTGAGCTCTTATTCCTCCAATATGCTTCACCAGCTAAAGGAAGGTAAAGCCGAGCTTGCATTTGTGAATCTGCCCGCCGACGACGATGAGCTTTATATAAAGCCCTGCCTTAAGATTCACGATATATTTGTGGCCGGCGCCGATCATGCCGCCAAAGAGCGCTACTCCTGGAAAGAAATAGCCGCCCTTCCCCTTCTGCTTTTAGAAACTCACTCAAATTCTCGCCGCTACGTAGAAGATCAGTTTGCCGCCAAAAACATTTCGCTGAATCCCCAGATAGAAGTGGCCGTGCACGATCTGCTGATTCGCTTTGCATCAATTAATCTGGGAATTTCCTGCGTAGTGGAAGAATTCTCTAAGGATGCATTGGATCAGGGGCTTATAAAAAAGCTGAATATCTCCCCCGCTCTGCCACCTCGCAGCATCGGCTGCGCCTATTTGAAGCACAACACTCTCTCCTTTGCTGCCAAGGCATTTATGGAGCTGATAGAAAAATAAGAAAAGCCCGATCGATTGATCGGGCTTTTGATTTATCCTAAGAGCACGTCGCTCACAAGCATCACGCAGAAGCCAATTATCAGCGCAAAGGTGGCGCCGCGGTGATGGCCGTGGGAATGTGTTTCGGGTATCATCTCATCGCTTATCACATAGAGCATTGTGCCTCCTGCAAAGGCAAGAGCAAAGGGCAGAATGATTTCTGCTACGCTCACGGCAAAATAGCCGAGCAGCGTGCCAACCACTTCTATAAGCCCGGTGGCCAGAGCGCAGATAAACGTCCTTTTCGGGCTCACTCCCGCAGCCAACATAGGCCCTATGATCACCATGCCCTCGGGAATGTTCTGCAGAGCAATACCACCTGCTATGAGCAACGCCTGCGTGGTGTCTTCCGAGCCGAAACTCACACCTGCCGCAATACCTTCGGGCAGGTTGTGAAGAGCAACCGCCATCACAAACAACAGCACCTTATTAAGGCTGGAGTTGCCTCCTTCCACACCCACAAGGCTATGCAGATGGGGCACTATTTTATCGAAAAGATTAAGTACAAACGCGCCGAGAAATATTCCCACAACGGCAACTATCACGCCTATTGCATCGGCGTTTTCAACCGAAGGCACTATAAGGCCGATCACAGCCGCCGCCAGCATAACGCCTGCAGCAAAGGAAAGAACTATATCGGAAAAAGCATGGGAGATTTTTTTGAAGATAAACCCAAGCGCCGAGCCAAACATCGTGGCCGCGCCTACCCCCAGGGCTGTTAATAACACCATCTCCATAAAATCTCTCCTTAAATATCTTGCCGGTTATTCGGCTACTCCAAAATCTATAGTAACTTTAGTTGTAAGATTCACCGTCTCACCTTGATACTTACCTTTGGCTTTAACCGTTCCAACAACCTTTGAAATTGAGCCATCCCCACTCAAGGAGACGATTATCTCCTGTGTGCCCGAATTATACTTAAGCCCAATGGATGCATTCGCCTCATTGGCGGCAGACATATCATAGCTGGGCACCGTGAGCAAATAGGTTCCGTCTTCTTGTTTCTTCACATCCGAAACCATAGACTTATTAAACATCACACCATTAATCTGATTATCAATAAAGGCTTTGGCATCGTCCATAGACTGAGAGTTGCTATACGTCTCTCCGCCCATTTCCACAACTTGATTGCCGTTTTGATACTTTACAACAATCTTCTGATTGTTAATCTTACCATCCACTTCATAGAAATAGGCACCGTTTTTGCGGCCATAGGTAATAACGTCCTTTTCAGTCTGCGAGGTGGATTGGCCATAGACCTTTACAGTATCCTTAATTTCAAGCATAAACTTGCCCGAATCAGCATCCTGCTTTTCCTTTATGGTTTCTTCCAGTTTGGAAAGCAAGATAATGCTATCGACTTCCTTATATTCTTCGGGCTTAAGCACGCTCACATCTATTACAGCCTCATTGTACTTACTGAACTCCATCAAGGCGTAATATTTGGGTGTTTCGGGGACGTTTTCATCTTCTTCAAAGGAGAAGTTTATCTCCATTTTGGTAGTATAAAAATCCTTGTTCACACCCACAATAATATCCATATCGTGAATGGTGGCACCCATATCTTCATCGTCGAAAGAAAGGAGATCCAGCATATCTTCCACAGATTTCTTGGTATAGCCCGAAAACTTAGCTGTCCAGCTTCCATCCTCGTTGGCTACAAGCTCGGCCTTGGTACAATCCAGAAAATCAAAACTATCACTCAGGCTCTCGCTTTGGGTGGCCATATATTCCTCAAGCGTGGTAACAGCGCAGATTTTCTGCTCGTTTTCACCGTTGCTGCTGGAAAGATACATTTTGCCGCCATAATAAGCTTCGGTGAAATATTCTGTCACATCCACATCAAGTTCTTCACTCACGGTCATATTATGGCCCATAGTGAGTTCACCATCTTCGGCAAAAATCACAGAAACAGAACTTTGAACTTCGAACTTGTTGCCATAGTAATAGTAGAGCACTTCTATCGATGAAGTTGTCTGGAAAGATTTGAGCGAATCCATTACTTCATCCGTTTTCTGCCAAAGTTCTGCCGCAGTTTGCGGTACAAAGGGCTGATCGGATGAAGAAGAACTTGCATCCGAACCGGGGCCTGTGCAGGCGCAAAAAGAAAAGATCAGCAACACGCATAAACATAATACTGATACACAACGGGTTATCTTTTTCATTCAATCAACCTCCTTATGATTTCTGTTTTTATTTTAGCATTTCAACAGCAATTTTGTCAACATTCTCCTTTTTTCAACAAAAAGACCCAACTGCAGGCGCAGTCGGGTCTTTTATTTTTATATAAACATCACTATTCCGCTAATGATCATTCCTATGTAGATAATAGTCTTCAGCATTTTGGCATTCAGCTTATCAAACACCAGTTTGCCAACGGTATCGCCTATCATGCAGCCGATCATTCCCACGGCCGCAAAAAGAAGCACCTGCTCATCGATCACTCCGTTTATCACTCTCATCGTGGTGGCATAAAGATTAGTGAAGCAAAAATAGAACTGAATCGTGGCAAAATAAGCAATATTGCTATTGGTGGCGCTGCTCACGTAAAGCACAGCCGGTGGTCCGCCCGTGGAAAAAAGGCCACCCAAAGTGCCGCCCAAGGTGCCTGCCAGCAATCCACTGAAGAACGTGGGCTTTATCTTCACCTTCCCATTAACAAACAAGAAATACACGCCCAGCACCACCAGCACTCCGCCCAAAAGCAGTTTGAAGATATCAGCTGCCACCAGCGCAGAGAATCTCACCGCAAG
Source organism: Acutalibacteraceae bacterium (assembly GCA_045644025.1). GTDB lineage: Bacteria > Bacillota > Clostridia > Oscillospirales > Acutalibacteraceae > JAZRGE01. The sequence continues at coordinate 7,361 of JAZRGE010000004.1, forward strand.
CGGAATTGTGATAAGTGCGGCACATATCATGGGCAAGGCCGTTTTATAAACAGCGTTCTTGCGATACTTTATAGCGTTGTAGGATGAAGTGACGCAGGAAAAGAGTGAAGATATAGCAGCGGCCGCTGTGTGGGTGGGAGTGAAATGCGGCAGGAACATCATTGCAAAAATGCCCAGTCCAAAACCGCTCACGCGCTGAACAAAACCCGCACCCAGGCCAACAAAGACTATCCGGACACAGTTTAGCCAATCCATCTCTTCCCCGCCTTTCGCATATGTATTGCACGTTTGGCATTATACCACCGCCACCCGATTATTACAACAAAAAATCCCCGATAAATCGGGGATTTCCGCTTATTGCCTTTTCATTTGATGCAGGAACATCGCCACAGCTGCCGCCATTATCACGGCCGCATATCCCAACACCCACCCGATATGTGGGAAAACGCCTGCAAAATCACCTGCAAGCAAGGAACGTTCCATTTCCACAGCGTGCACAAATGGCAACGCGTAGGCTATTTTCTTAAACGCACCGCCCACCAATTCCAGATCGAACCAAACGCCCGAGAGCCAGGCCGAAAGGTTGGTAAGCAACGCGCCGCAGATTCCACCCACCTGCTTATCGGTGAGCACGCTGCCGCAGAGCAGCCCCAAAGCAATATAAAGCAACGCCACGGGAATAATAAACAGCACCGCATAAAGCATGTTCACAGTGATATCCAGCCCCAAAGCCACCGCCGCCACATAGCATACCACGCTTTGCGCCACTGAAATAGGCAGAATCGGGAGCGTGTAGCCCAGAATGAAATCCATGGGCGTGAGTGGGGTTGTGTAAAGCCGCTGAAGCAACGAACTCCCCCTATCCTTTGCGATAATCGTGGCCGAAAACAATGCCATAAACGAAAGGCCGAATACGGTGATTCCCGGGGTGAGATGCTCTATCTCAAAAAGGGGCACGGGCACGTTGGCCTGAATGGCACTAAGCATCAAAATAAGCACCAGCGGAAAGCCAAGGCCAAAAGCCAGATTCAGCGGATCACGCAGGATCTCCTTGGTGTTCCTGGAGGCAAAAGTCAGCATTCTCATTTCTCCGCCCCCTTTACGATCCTCACAAAGGCCTGTTCAAAGTTATCGGTTCCTGCCGCCTTCTTTATCTCCTGAGCAGTATCACAGATAAGTAGCTTGCCATCTCTCATAATGCCGATCCTATCCGAAAGAGTTTCGGCTTCTTCCATATAATGTGTGGTAAGAATAATTGTGATTTTGCCCTTAAGGCTGCGGATCAGATCCCAAAGGTCGCTCCGAGCCAGCACATCCAGCCCCAAAGTGGGTTCATCCAAAAAGAGTATCTGCGGCTCGCCGATAAGAGCCATGGCAATGCTAAGCCTGCGCTGCCAACCTCCCGAAAGCCTGCCTGCCTTTTTGTTCAGCACATCCTGCAGGCTCAGAAGCTGCACCAGCTCGCCAATTTTTTCTTCTCTCTTTTCCTTGCCAAACCCCTGCACACCGCACATAAGTTCCAGATTTTCTCTGGTTGTAAGCCCCGGGGCCACGGCAGTCTCCTGCGGAGAAACACCGATCATGCTCTTCACTTCAGATGTTTCGGTGCAAATACTCTTTCCCATAAGAAAAGCATCGCCGCTTGTGGGTGCGCTCAGGCACGAAAGCATCTTTATGGTGGTTGTCTTGCCTGCACCGTTCACACCAAGCAGGGCAAAAAGCTCTCCTTTGGAGATGCTTAGCGTGAGTCCATCCACCGCTACCACGTCGCGATATTGTTTTGTGAGATTTTCTATTCTTATTGCTTCCATTTATTGCTCCTTTGCCTCATGCCCTGCACGAACACCTTGATAGATATCTGTGAGCATATTGCTCACCAGATCCCACTCAAGATCCAAAAACGACGTGGCAAACATTGTGCCGATGCCGTGAACAAAAGCCCACATCTCCAGATGTATAAGTAAAGCTTTTTCACGCGGCAAACCGTTAGCCTGCATTATTATATCCACCGATTCATCAAAATCGGGGGTTAAAATTAGATCCTCACCCGTTCTATTGCGCATAAAGAGCAGCTTGAAAAGCTCTTTTTCTTCCTTAGCAAAGCGAATATAGGCCATACCAAAGGATTTATATTTCGGATATTTTCCGCTCTCATATTCCCTATCAAGCATCCCTAAATAGATCTTATACGCGGCCTCAAGTGTAGCCTCCTGCAACTCCTCCATCGAATTAAAATTAGAGAAAATAGGCTGTGTGGAGCAATTAAGCGCAGCCGCAATAGCACGGGCATTAAGCGCCTGCACGCCGCCTTGGCGCACCAATTCCACCGCTTTATTCACAATATCTTCCCTTGTTGTTCTCACCTTGGGAGCCATGCCGCACCTCCATAATATAACATTTGTTATATATCCAACATTATTATATCCTCCCTGCTCCGCTTTGTCAATACCCACACAACAAAAAAAGCAGCGGATCACTCCGCTGTTTTTAATCATTTAGCGTTTATTGCATCAAGGTGCATAAATGCTTCTTTATTTTCCATCACAGAAATTCTTATTGAAAAGAAATATAAACTTTCTTGCTGTTTCTTTTATCTTCATACATAGCATATACCGTTTGCATAGCAAGCGGATTACATACACCATGCGGCAATCAAGCACCAAACATTCAGATAGGATAAAAAAATAACGAAGCTATCGCTTCGTTATTTTTTGGCGCCTCAAGTAGGACTCGAACCTACGACACCGCGGTTAACAGCCGCGTGCTCTACCGACTGAGCTATTGAGGCATTGTGTCGGCATCAACCTATTTTCCCAGGCCGTCGCCAGCCAAGTATCTTCGGCACCAGTGAGCTTAACTTCCGTGTTCGGGATGGGAACGGGTGGACCCTCACCGTAATCAACACCGACTATGATTAAGGCTGTTCGCCTTAATGTTTTTTGGTGACCCGTAGCGGATTCGAACCGCTGTTGCCGGCGTGAGAGGCCGGAGTCTTAGGCCACTTGACCAACGGGCCATATGGTGCACCATCAGGGACTCGAACCCGGGACACCCTGATTAAGAGTCAGGTGCTCTACCAACTGAGCTAATGGTGCATATATGCAAATCGCACACTGAAAACTGAACAAAGAAATAAGGGAAAGGATACAAAGGACAAGCCCTCGGTCTATTAGTACTGCCAAGCTAAACGCGTCACCGCGATTACACATGCAGCCTATCAACCCGGTAGTCTACCGGGGACCTTACCAGCTTGAGCTGTGGGATATCTTATCTTAGGGTTGGCTTCACGCTTAGATGCCTTCAGCGTTTATCCGTTCCGCACATAGCTGCCCAGCTGTGCCACTGGCGTGACAACTGGTGCACCAGAGGTGCGTCCATCCCGGTCCTCTCGTACTAGGGACAGCTCCCTTCAAATATCCTGCGCCCACGACAGATAGGGACCGAACTGTCTCACGACGTACTGAACCCAGCTCGCGTACCACTTTAATCGGCGAACAGCCGAACCCTTGGGACCGAATACAGCCCCAGGATGTGATGATCCGACATCGAGGTGCCAAACCTCCCCGTCGATGTGAACTCTTGGGGGAGATCAGCCTGTTATCCCCAGGGTAGCTTTTATCCGTTGAGCGACGGCATTTCC
>JAZRGE010000005.1:0-16179 GCA_045644025.1 Acutalibacteraceae bacterium
AGGATATGGCCGACGGCGATTATTACCTTTATCTCTACGATCCATCCGAGGGAAAATACACCTACATAAAGGAAGTTTCGGTTGCAAACGGCAGCGTGGATATTCATATTCCGTTGCTTAGAAAGCACGCAGCAGCAAAGCTCGTTCGCAAAGGTTTTTCCGATGGTTCCGTATCCAAATTCACACCGCCGCAGCTCAAATCCAAATAATCCATCCGATCCGCCCGCTGTATTGCGGGCGGATTGTTGTTTAATTGTAAATTTTTCTAATTTTTGCACAAAAATGTGTTGTAATTTAGGTACATTTTATGTTATGATATGGGAGCAGACTTTATATGAAAGGAAAGGTCAATATGAAAATCAGTAAATCTCTGCTGAAAATCGCTGCTTTCGTTCTCACTTTGGCAGTTGTTTTTGGCACAACAGGTCTTCTGCCTGAGGCTGATGCTGTTTATGAAGAGTTCTTCGAGAGAACCGAAATCTACGATAGCATTAAGTCCACCGCAACCGAAGACATTCCCCTGATCACCGAAATCGTTATCAAGAACAACAACGTAGCTATGTACGATAAGTTTGAGGTAACATTCAACGTGGATGCCACCTGGGATAACCCTTATGATCCCGATGATATTCAGGTAGACGTTGTGATCACCAAGCCCGATGGTGCAGAAGTCACCGTTCCCGCTTTCTTCATGACTCCCATGCTTCCCAAATATCCCGATAAGCTCAACATGAGCTACGGCCTGGATTCAGCAGTCTATGATCCTGCTTATGGTGGAAAGTCCGTTTGGTGCTTCCGCTATGCCGGCGATATGGAAGGCGATTATTCCTTCTACATCACCGCCAAGGATAGAGACGGCAAGACTTCCAAATCCCCTGTTAAGAACTTTTCCTGCTACGATGCAGGCAATAAGGGTTATGCAATGATTTCCGAGAGCAACCCCGAATATTTTGTTAACAGCTACGATGGCTCTCTCTATTATGCCTCCGGAGTTAACATTCCTTGGGTTCGCCCCGAATTCACCACCAACCCCCTGCACCTGAGCTACAACTACTTCGTTAACCGCGCAAAGGCCACAACTAACATGACCCGTATCTGGATCTGCCATTACAACTGGCTCGAGTGGTATCCCGATACCACCAACTCCAGCACTTGGGGCTACCTTGGCCTCGGCTACTACAACCAGATCATGGGCTGCTCCTTCGATAACATCATCGAAGAGTGCGAAAAGGCCGGTCTGCGTATTATCCTCTGTACAGAAGATAACGACGAGCAGTTCGCTGATGGTTCCTACGGCAACTGGGCCTACAACCCCTACAACGCCGAAAACGGTGGCCCCGCTAAGAACACCACCGATTATTGGACCAACCCCGAAGTTCGTCAGCAGTATAAGAAGAGACTCCGCTACATCCTCGCTCGTTGGGGTTATAGCTCCGCTCTCTTCTCCATCAATATGTGGAACGATATGCAGGATCCCACCGCTGCAACCGTTAGCTACCTGCAGGAGCTCCACGACTACACCCACTCCATCACCGATGGCTGGAGACCCATTATCTTCGGTTCCAACTTCAACCGCGAAGCCAATGCAGCTCTGGATATGACTGTTCAGCTCATCAACATCGGTATGGAAGATCGCACAAAGCCCTACCTCACTCAGGAGTGCTATGCATCTGCCGACGATATCCGCAACACACTTCGCAACACTATCTGGACAGAATTCGTTCAGGGTGCTGCAGGTACACTTTACTGGTCTCAGGACGAAGTTGACGAATACAACAACGGCGAAGGCTGCTGGGATGTGTTCACCAACATTTTGAACTTCTCCGCAGATATCCCCCTGGATACCTCCGGCCAGTTCAACTACTCCACCATTGCTATCAGCAATTCCGAGGTTGTAACTCCCTCTGATAAGTATCAGACAGTTACCTCCATTAAGTCCTACGGCGACGTATCCGGTTGGGCAGAGCCTGTTACACAGGATACCTACGATATCGACACCTCTGTTGCCGGTATGAACCTTGTTGGTTATCACAACAAGTACTACGGCACCAAGTGGAACGGCGATTGCAGAGTTCCCGTAAACTTCAATATCGACACTCCCAACGGTGGTAAGGTAATCCTTGGTATTACCGAAGTTTCCAACGGTACTCTGGAAGTTAGAGTTGATGGCAAGGTTGCTGTTGTTCAGGGCTATGAAGAAGGACGTCACACCATTGCCGACGATGAGGAAGGCCGCTACGTAGAGGTTGAACTCACCGCAGGTACCCACAAGGTTACCATCGATAACATCGGCCCCGACTGGCTGAGCGTTGGCGAACTCTATTTCGTATGCAACGGTGATTCCGCCGAATCTCTCCTTGCTGCAAATGCAATGATCTCCGATTCTGCTGCTGTGGTTTACGTGAAGAACCTCACCTACGACAGAACCTCCACCATCCTTCTCGGCAACACCCCCACCGACTTCAATAACGTGAAGTTCACCATCGAGGGTCTTACCGAGGATGGCAGATATGCTATGTATGCCTTCGATCCCGACACCGGCAAGTACACTTCCTGCACAGAAGTTACAGTTTCCGGCGGCAAGGTTGAGGTGACTATCCCCTCCATCAAGCTTGATGCAGCTGTTAAGGTCTACAAGCTGGCTGATGGCCAGACTGTTGGCACAGGCTCCATTTACGGATTCACTCAGTTGAGATCCGATGCTCCCATGGGCCCCATCTCCAACAATGGCGGCGACCAGGGCCAGAACGGCGGCGGTAGCGCCACTCTTATCATTGTGATCGTGGCTGTTGTAGTGCTTCTTGCAGGCGGCGGTGGAGCTTTCTTCCTTATCTCCCAGAAGAAAAAGGAAAGCACCGAAGCTTCTGATAAATAAGTTTTTCTAAACTAAAAAATCATTAAAAACCGAGCCCTTGCGGCTCGGTTTTTTCTTGCATTGGGGCAATGCGTATGATAGAATAAAAATGTATAAAATATCCAAAGGAGATGACTTATGAAAACCTTAAAACATGCATTCAAATTTCTTTCGGTTGTACTTACTTTTGCAACTATAGCCACCTCCCTTTCGCTCTATTCTGCCCCTAAGACAAAGGCCGCTTACTCCGGCTATACCAATAGCAACACTGCCCTTAGGGAAAGCTACGTCTGTTCTTCTTCCGAAGCTCCGCAGATTAGCGATGTAAAGCTGCCCGGTGAAGGAGTTGGCCGCTACGATATGTATGAAGTATCCTTCCAGCTTGCCGCCACCTACACCAATCCCTTTGATCCCGATGATATCAAAGTGGATGGCGTGTTTGTTTATCCTTCGGGCAAGATAGTTACTATCCCCGCTTTTTTTATAGAGCCTATGAAGCCCAATAAAAGCGACAAGGTTCTGATGACATACAACCCCAGCTACTATTATGAAAGCGGTATTCCCGAATGGCGCCTTCGCTTTGCAGGTGATGAGATTGGTGAATATTCCTTCTACATCACAGCTAAAGACAGCAAAGGTCAGACCTGCGCCACACAATCCTTTAAGTTTAGCGTGTTCCCAAGCGGCAACAAAGGCTGGGTTGATATTTCCAAAAACAACCCCTCCATACTTATTAACTCGGCCGACGGTACCCCCTACTACGGCAGCGGATCCAACATGGCATGGGTGCGCAGTCAGTTCACCAAAGATCCTGCCCACATGAGCTACAACTACTTCATTGGCCAGGCCACCGGTAATACTAATATGACCCGTGTTTGGATGTGCCATTGGGCCTGGCTCGAGTGGCTTCCTGCTGTGGAAAAGGATAAATCCTCTTATTCCTACGCTGGCCTTGGCTACTATAATCAGTGCATCTCCACTGCCTTTGATGAGATCATTAAAATGTGCGAGAACAGCGGTATGCGCATCGTGCTCTGCACCGAGGATAACGATGAGCATGGCAACGATCAAGACTACGACGGCTGGAACTACAACCCCTACCACATTAAGCACGGCGGATTTGTTTCTACCACCTCCCAATATTTCAAAAACCAGCAGGTCCGCGATCAATATAAGAAAAGAATTCGCTACATCCTTGCACGCTGGGGATATAGTTCGGCTCTGTTCTCCATAAATATGTGGAACGACCAGTCCTCCCCCTCTGCCGATGTGGTTTCCTACCTGGATGAACTTCACGATTATGCCCACACCATCACCGATGGCTGGCGTCCCCTGCTCTACGGTTCCAACTTCAAAATGGATGCCAACGCCGTGCTGGACTACACCACTCAGTCTCTTGCAAACTCCGATTTCACAAAGCCTGATATCACCAACGAGTGCTATGCTTCCAGCGATCCCGATTGGTATCGCGATACCCTGCGCAACACCATATGGAAAGAACTCACCGATGGCGTTGCCGCCACGATGATCTGGTCGCACGATGATGTGGACACCCGTTCCTGCTGGGATCTTTTTAAGAACGTGCTGGATTTCACCTATGATTTCCCATTTGATACCGCAGGCAAATACAAGAGCGGAGAACACAAGCTCAGCTCTGCCACTGCATCCTCCGGCAGCGTGGCCCTTAAGAAGGCTATCACCATTAATTCTTATGGCGACGTAGCAGGATGGGGTGCAAAGGCCACCTCTAATCTTTATGAAATTGATGAAAATGCCAGCGGTATGTTGCTTCACGGATATGTAAAGAATCTTTACGGCACCAACGCCAATGTGAGCAAATGGAAGAATCCTCCCACATTTGTTGTGGATGCTCCCAACGGCGGCGAGCTTGTGCTGAGAATTGATGAATTCGGTGCAGGCAGCAATATGCTGAACGTGAAAATCAACGGCAAGACTGTGTTGGATCGCGCATTCACAGGCGGCCGAAGACAAACTACAGACGAAGAGAAATTCACTCGTATTCCCTTGGTGAAGGGCGAGAATCGCATCACACTGGACAACACCGGCCACGATTGGATAAACGTTTCCTCCGCATATTTTATTCTGAACGTGGAATCGGAAGCCGATATGATAACAGCCCACACCCACGTAGCAGACACCGCTGCTATAGTTTATCTGGAAAACCAGACCTATTCCGAAGTCTATCAAAAGATATTGGAAAACAGCGCCTGTGATTTCTCCAACGTATCTCTCACACTCACCGGCCTTACAGACGGCAGATATGCTGTTTATCCCTTCAATCCCAACACAGGCGAATACGGCCAAATAACCGAAACCACTGTGGCAGGCGGAAAGGTGGATCTTACAGTCCCCACCGTTACCAAGGACTACGCCATAAAGCTTATCAAACTGGCAGACGGCCAATCGGCAGGAAAAGGCTCCAGATTTATTCAACTCCAGCTTTCTTCCCGCAATCCTATTGAGGGCAACGTGCAATACCCCGAAGTGGAAAATCAGCAAGGCGCAAACAGCGATAATAGCGACGATCAAAAGCCTGATAACACCTTATTAATCGTGCTTATTGTTGCTGGTGCCATTATCCTTTTGGGCGGTGGCGCTCTCGGCTTTATAGTTTTTAAGAAAAAGAAGAAATCGGAGGCAACAGAATAATGGATGTTATCGAATCCCTAAAAAAGCATAAAATAGTGGCCATCTGCCGTGGAGTGGCCACCAAAGATATTCTTGCCACAGCACAGGCTCTCTACAACGGTGGCATCCGAATGATGGAAGTCACCTTTAATCAGAAAGCGGCCGATCCAATCGCAGAAACCGCTGCTTCCATAAAGCTGCTGTGTGAAGAAATGGGCGATAAGATGCTCTTCGGCGCAGGCACAGTGCTCACACCCGCTCAGGTGGATGCCGCTGTGGATGCAGGCGCCAAATACATTATCTCTCCCAACTTCTCCCCTGCGGTTGTTGCCCGCACTTTGGCCCACGGCGCAATCTCCATGCCGGGATGCCTCACACCCAGCGAGGTTATGTCGGCCTACGAAGCAGGCGCTCAGGTGATCAAGCTCTTCCCTGCAGGCGATCTGGGCGTGGGCTACATCAAGGCTCTTATGGCTCCCATCAGCCACATTCCTCTTGTGGCCGTTGGCGGAGTGAATGCCGATAATATGACAGATTTTCTTAATCTGGGTGTTGTGGGCCTTGGAATCGGCGGCAACATTGTAAACACCAAGCTTATATCAGAGGGTAAATTCGATGAGCTCACCGAAATCGCCCTAAAATATACAAGCCAAATTAAATAATAAGGAGTAATTAAAATGTCTAAGATTGTTTGTTTCGGCGAGATTATGGGCAGGCTTAACCCCGAGGGTTATCTTCGTCTGCGCCAGGCAAGAAAGCTGGAAATTTCCTATTGCGGCGGCGAGGCCAACGTGGCAGTTTCCCTTGCCAACTATGGTATGGATGCAAAGTACGTCACCAAAGTCCCCGATAACCCGCTCGGCCAGTGCGCTATCGATGAGCTGCGCCGCTTTGGCGTTGGCACCGATGATATAGTTCTCGGCGGTGAGCGCCTTGGTATGTACTACGTAGAAAAAGGGGCTTCCCAGCGCCCCTCTAAGGTCACTTACGTCCGCAAATATTCTTCCATTTCGGCTGCTTCCAGAGAAGATTTCGATTGGGAAAAGATTCTGGACGGTGCCGAGTGGTTCCACTTCACCGGAATCACCCCTGCTTTGGGTGAGAATCTCCCCGAAATCTGTATGGATGCGCTTAAGGTATGTAAGGCCAAGGGTATCTCCGTGAGCTGCGACCTTAACTTCCGCAGGAAACTTTGGAGCAGAGAGCGCGCTAAGGAAGTTATGAGTAGCCTTATGCCCTACGTTGACGTGTGCATTGCCAACGAAGAGGATGCCTACGACGTGTTTGGCATCAAAGCCAGCGATACCGACCTTACAGGCGGCAAGCTGAATAAAGACGGCTACAAAGAAGTTGCCAAGAAGCTGATGGATCAGTTTGGATTTAAAAAGGTTGCCATTACTCTTCGCACATCCCTTTCTGCCACCGATAATCTTTGGGCAGGTATGCTCTACGACGGCACAGACTATTGCTTCTCCAAGGAATATGCCATCCACATCGTGGATCGCGTTGGCGGCGGCGATTCCTTCGGCGGCGGCCTTATCTATGCCCTTATGAACGGCTATTCCACCCAGGATGCCGTTGAATACGCCGTGGCTGCTTCCTGCCTGAAGCACACCATCGAGTTGGATTTCAATATGGTTTCTGTGGACGACGTGAAGGCCCTTATGGGCGGCGACGGTTCCGGCCGTGTACAGAGATAATCAAAATTAATAATTAAAGCCGAGCTTAATGCTCGGCTTTTTCTTTACATTTATTCGTTTGTGAATTATAATAAGAACATAAACGGAGGTGATAGAGTGTTCCCCACCAATTTGGATATTAAGACTACTGCCAGGCAGACATTGGCAAAAGCGTGGCCCCAGGCTGTGGCTATAAGCTTTCTGCTTTTTGGCGTTTATATGTTTCCATCCATTATCCTGCAGCTTTTTGATGTTGTTACAGGTGGAGCAGTCTATGCCAACATCACCCTTGTAAACTTTGCGAGCACCCTTTTCACCGCCTTTATTATGTTTCCCCTGGTCTTTGGCGTGTTCAGATGGTTTTGGGGTATCACGTCTGATGTGGCACTGCCCCTTTCGGTAGTTTTCTCCGCATTCTCATCCAAGAAAGAATATACTACCGCACTCAAAGTTTATTGGGCGTTTTTCTGGAGACTCACGGTAGCTAATATCCCCACCGCGCTCAGCCCCCTTATCCACAAAATAGATCTAAGTTTCCTGCCTGCCGAATTCGATGCCGAGATCATTAAAGTCTCGGCTGTGGGCTTCTGCGAAACACTCACGTTTGCTCTCACGGTGTTTTTCTTTATCTCCCTGCTGCCGCTTCCCTTTTCGGTGATAAATCACCCGTGCCGAAGGATTCGGGAAAATATGGCCGAAAGCATCGTTATTGCCAAGGCATCCTTCACTCGTCTGGGTTCGCTGGTGCTTTCTCTTTTCGGCTGGTTTCTGCTATGCATTCTTATAATCCCCGTTTTCTTCGTACTTCCCTATTTCTTTGCCTGCTATGCGGTGCTCATTAGATTCTCCATAAATTATTGCATCTATTCAAAATAAAGAAAATAAAAAAGGCTGTGTCTTATCGACACAGCCTTTTTTTCTCTTACTTGGAAAGGTCAAACTTTTCACCGTAGCCATAATTCTGATAGATATAATCGATATCCTTATCGCCGCGGCCCGAAAGATTCACCAGAATAGATCCGCGCTGCTTTTCCTTAGCGTACTTAATAGCATAGGCTAAAGCGTGGGAGCTCTCTATTGCGGGGATAATACCCTCAAATCGGCAAAGCAGGAAGAAGGCTTCCATAGCTTCTTCATCGGATACATACTTATATTCCACACGGCCCGCATCGTGAAGGAATGCGTGCTCGGGGCCCACAGCAGGATAATCCAAACCGCTGGCTATGGAATAAACGGGAGCAGGCTCACCGTTTTCGTCCTTAAGCATAATGCTGTTGAAACCGTGCATCACACCCTCGGTACCAAAGTTGACCGAAGCGGCATGGTTGCCCATTTCGGGGCCCTTGCCCAGAGGCTCAACACCATAAATATCCACAGGATCACCCAAGAAAGGTGTGAACATACCGATCGAGTTGGAACCGCCGCCAACGCAGGCAGCCACCGCATCAGGCAGATGGCCTGTCATCTCCAGGAACTGCTCCCTTGCCTCAATGCCAATGATAGCCTGGAAATCTCTCACCATCAAGGGGAAGGGATGGGGACCTGCGGCTGTGCCGATGCAATAGATTGCATCCTTATATTCCTTCTCATAAGCATCGAAAGCAGCATCCACAGCTTCCTTCAACGTCTTAAGTCCGTGGGTGACGGGGATAACGTTGGCACCCAGCATTCGCATTCTTGTGACATTAGGAGCCTGCTTGGCAATATCCACCTCGCCCATATAAATATCGCATTCCATACCAAAATAGGCGGCTGCGGTGGCCAATGCCACACCGTGCTGGCCGGCGCCTGTTTCAGCAATAAGCTTCTTCTTGCCCATATATTTGGCAAGCAAGCCCTCGCCCATGCAATGATTCAGCTTGTGGGCGCCGGAATGATTAAGATCTTCTCTCTTAAGATAGATCTGGCAGCTGCCGAACTTATTGGAAAGGCGCTCGCAATGATAAACGGGAGTGGGCCTGCCCTGAAACTCTTTGCGGATGCGGCGCAGTTCGTTGATAAACTGAGCGCTCTGGCATATATGAGCATAGGCATCGGCAATATCCTTCATTGCGGGGATAAGCTTATCGGGCAGATATGCTCCGCCGTACTTTCCGAAGTAGCCCTTTTCATCGGGATATTCCTTCCAATATGTTTCAAAATCTTTATAAACTTTATTCATAGGTATCTCTCCTTATTTTTTAATATGATAGGTGAAATTTATCGGCTTCGCCATCGCTTGGCAAATTTCATAATATGGCCTCCAAAAAACAAAACCTGCCCTAAATTTCTTTAGGACAGGTGAAAATTCTACCTGCGGTACCACCTAAATTGGCAAATCACTTGCCCACTCACAGCGTACTACATACGCCTGCGTTTTTACGGGTCGCTTCCCGTCGGCCATTACTTGCTTACGCTTTCCTGCCGCCCTCATAAGCCCATTCACACAGCCCTGCCACGGCCTTTCACCAACCGACCGCTCTCTGCACACAGAAAACTATGCTACTCTTCTTAATCATAGGTTTATATTTAATTGCTTGAATTATATCACCGAGGCAAAAATTTGTCAAGGGTGAACTAATAACATACGTGCATTTTAGGTGGACAAACCGAATATAGATATCTATAAAGGCTATACTATAAAATAAAACGGTTGACATAATCAAATTTATGGTTTATAGTGATTCTTGGTCTTTTTTGGAAGAAAAGGAGTTTTTATGAGAAATTTTAGAGAATTTATCTGCAACATATCGGAAAAGCACTTTTCCCGCCGCCATTCTGCCATGGCACTTTTTGGTTGCGCGGCGCTTATTTTGCTGCTCACTCTTTGCTCCCTTAATCGCATCACCATCACAGATAGCAGCCGCACAATAAGCCTTATCAGCACCGATACAAACGCAAAAGCCATATTGGCTTCGGCAGGAATAGATCACATTGATGCCGACATTATCACCACCGAGAGATTGGGAAACAGCCTTTCCATCAATTTGGATAGAGCCTTCCCCGTTGTGATATCCTGCGGCAACACCACTAAGACGATCTACACTCAGGAAGATACCGTAGCCAACATTGCCGCGCTGGCAGGCATCTCTCTTTCGGAACACGATCTTGTGAGCCCCGCTGCCAACACACTTCTCACAGCAAAATCTATTATAGACATTGTAGATATCGATTACACCACCACAAGCACCACGCAGGTCGTTCCCTTCACAGTGAAAACTATTCGTTCCCCTAAACTGCTGGCAGGCACAAAGAATATCACCGCAGGTGCAGACGGCGTGAAGGTCTACACCTATAAAAATAAGTTTGTGGATGGTGAAATGGTAGAAACTACCTGCATTGGCGAGGAAATGATAAAGCAGCCCGTGGATATGGTGATCACAATAGGCACAGGCACTTATAATCCCGATCACCCCTACGGTTGGATATCCAATCTTGCTCCCAAGAGCGAAATCACCGTGGATGCAGGCGGTGCACCCGTTGATTACGTGAAGAAAATGGTGGGTACAGCCACAGCATACCACGGCGATACCGGCACTTCCACCGGAGCAACACCCCAGCCGGGCTACATTGCCGTGAACCCAAAGGTGATTCCCTACGGCACAAAAATGTATATCCGCAGCACCGATGGAAAATTCATCTATGGCTATGCCATTGCGGCCGATACCGGCGGTGCCTGCATGAAGAATAAGATCATTGCCGATCTATATTTCCCCACCGAAGAATCCATGCACAGCTTCGGGCGAAGAGAAATAGAAATATATATTCTTGAATAGCAAAAAGCCTCTAAACAATTGTTTAGAGGCTTTTATTTATATGTTAAACACAATTGCATTGCTGCCTTCATCAAGGAATATTCCCTCAAAGCAAATGGCCTTATTGCCGTTTTCATCGGTGTATTCCATCTGCTCACCGTGTGCGGTGGTGAGAAGCCGCCAAGAGATCATCTTGCCATCTCCGCTGAATTTTGCAAGAGCTACTGCGGCAGCCGGATCAAGCCGCCAATCAATGCCTTGGGTATCGATAACCGCCTGATAAACGTTGCGTCCGCCCGCTCCTTTATCCTTGCGGCAGACTATATTCGCTGTGTCCAGATGGCCACAGACCAGCATTATGATATTGCTGTGGCGGCTGATCAGCTCTTCCCAAAGTTTTTCACCGCTTGCACCGCATTCGTAATGCAGATCAGCCTGATACGTGCCTCTAAAAGACTTCTTCCATCCCTCGGGGGTAAGCACCACGTTGCCTTCTTCATCGTAAACAAACATTGCCTTGGTGTAGCTGGCATCTTTGCCTATGGCTTCGTGTGTTGTGATTATCACCTTATGATTGGGATGATTATCTATCAACTCATTAGCCCACTTGAGTGTGTGCTCTCTGGGCTCATTCTCGAGACAAAGCAGCAAATAATCCGTTCCGCCTTCGGAAAGGTAGTAATAGGCGTTGAGCACACTTTGGGGAGCATCCATTGCGCCGCCGAAATGAGCAAAGCGGCTTATCTCATCATAGGGAAACGCCTCATCAAAAAGCAAGGATTCCCTTCTTCCCGTGCCGCCCGTGCCGTAGTCGTGATTGCCTAAGATCACTGTCCACGGGATGTTGGCCTTAGTGAGCCTATCAAACTGCTCTTTAGCCAGAGCCCACTCGCTCCTGCCCATAGCAACGCGTGGCTCATCGAATTCCTGATTGGTTTCTCGGCTGCTGTGCTCCGTTACGTCGCCAAGACCCATCACCATCTTAATATTGTATCTCTCACGGTTGGCAATCAACCAATCATAGATACACTTAAAGTGCTGCTCCTTAAGCTCCTTGCGAAACATAGTAGTCTGAGTATCGGGAATAAAAGCAATAGTATATTCCCCTTCGCCGGCGGGGGCAGAATATCTTTCAAATTCCTCGCTCTCGCGGCCTATAAAGTATTTATAGGGGATAAGTTCCATTCCGTTGCCCGAAAGATCTGCAGGCGATTCTTCCGGCTTCCAGCAGGCTATCATATTCTCGCGAAACGCTAATTTCTCGGCTTCTTCTGCATTCACAGCCGTGCTCCAAAGGCATGCCGCAGCAATTTCACCCCGAAAAACATTTTTGTGATTTATCATGTTATCAAATTCGTGGCCAAGAAGAATGGGTGCACGAAGCTTGATATCTCCAAATTTTTCGGGTTCAAAATCCTTTTGAGCGGCATCACAGCCATCTATAAAAATGCTAAGCCTGCCTGCTTTTCTATCCAAAGCAGCGAGCAATCTATGCCATTGGCCATCGCAGATATTCTTCTCCGCCCTAAGCGATAAAAAGCCACCACACCCATCGCTAAAATAAACATCGGGGCAGCCTTCGGCAATGCCAAAGCAAAACTCAAAAGCCGCATCGCAATAGTTTCTGGAAGGATAGGCAAATTTTGTGCTTAGAATGCAGCCGTCGCCTTCCGCCCTAACAAGAGCATAAACCGATTCTATTCCCTTTTCGGGCGTTTTTGCGGATTGCAGACCTATAATTTTGTTTTTCGGAATATCCATATTAATCCCTTATTTCTGATTCCAGATTGTGAGTTTAAGAATTTTCACGCAGGGCTCGGCATCTATTGTGATAATATGCTTGCCTGCCAATGCACCCGAAATTTTTGTCACCGTGGTGCGGTTGCCCTCGGTGCCGTTCACGGCAAATGTGATCGCTGAACCGCCCTCGATATTCACAGTTATGTTGTGCTGAGTTCTGTCTCCTGCATTAACAACCATTTCGAAATCAAATTTGCAGTCCTTTTCACCGCCGAATTCGGCTTCTATGCTCTTTCCTACCACATCCTCAAACTGGCAGGCCTGTGTAAACTCCCCTTCATCCACCGTGGCGAATGCAGGCTTCTTGCAACCGCCTGCAACGTACTTAAAGAACGTGGGGGTGGTGATAATATAATTGAGAAGGTTTATGGCGTTTCTCTGCAGATCACCCAGGGTGATATAGCCTTCTGCCAGGCCTTCACGGATATTGTGCTCTCTCTCGGCGGCATTGGGGCACACCATATAGATATCATTCTGGGCGCGCACCATAGCCTTAAGATTAAACTTGGAGGCTTCTTCACCTTCGCAGCTGCTGTTGGCCCACCAGTCTGTCATCACAAAGCCTTTGTAGCCCCATTCATTACGCAGAATGGTGGTGGTAAGATCGTAGTTGGATGCGCACCAAGAGCCGTTTGTGGGGTTATAGGATGTCATGATCGAGCGAGCATCACCTTCCTTAACGGCAATCTCGTAGCCCTTAAGATATATCTCTCTGAGTGCCCTTTCGGAAACCACCGAGTTGGCATGATGCCTTGCGGCTTCCTGGCTGTTGCAGCAGAAATGCTTGATGGTGGCGCTGCATCCGCTCTGAGCAATACCGCGGCAAATAGCCGCTGCCGTGCGGCCCGAAAGCAAGGGATCTTCCGAAAAATATTCGAAGTTTCGGCCGTTGAGCGGGAAACGGTGGAGATTCATTCCAGGGCCAAGAAGAGAATCTATCGTGTAGGCAAACATTTCGGCACCCAGATAGCCGTGAAGCTTTTCCACCAGCTCCTCATCAAAGGAGCAGGCCAAAGCCATTCCGTTGGGAATAGAAGCAGCCTTTGCGCCGCTATCCATTCGTATACCAGAGGGGCCATCGCTCACACATGCCACGGGGATTCCCTTTTCCAGCAGAGAATCGGTGACACCGCCGATCGCACCGCCCGTGCCGGCAGTTACCTTCTGGCTGCTCATACCCTCGCCGCACACAATGCAGCAAAGATCGTCAATCGTAAACTGAGCAACAAACTCTTCCATAGAGTTTTTGCCATCCACCACGTCGATAAGCTTTATTCCTTTATCTTCTGTTTGCGGAATATCGGCCATTCTGCCTTCTTCAATGCGGCGGGCAAGATCAATGCTTCTAGTAGGCACATCTTCCCAACCAATAGCTCTGCTTCCGTCGGGTTGCTGCACAGCTATCATTCTCTTAAAATTTTCCACGGGAGCCAAGGCTTCCTGCAGGGATTCAACCACCCTATGCTCAGCCAAATCAAATTGGAGCACTTCACAGGCCAGACGTACGTTTTCGCCTGCATAGATCTTATACGCGCCCTTCTGCAGCACATAGCCAGAGCGATTACCTGTGGAACCATTATCATCATAGGAAGCCATAGAATCAATATTAAAGTTAATGCTTAACTCCTGCTCTTCACCGGGGGCTAATTCCTTTGTTTTGCCAAAGGCAATAAGCTGACGTGCCGGAGTGCCTAAGGGATAGCCGGGAGCTTCATAATAAACCTGAACTACTTCCCTGCCCTTATAATCTCCCACGTTCTTCACCTTAGCTGTGAGCCTGACTTCTTCACCGCAAAGCTCGCCCGCAAATTCGGAAGCAAACTCCGTGTAGGAAAGGCCGTGGCCAAAGGGATAAAGCACTTTATCTTTAGCGAAGGTCTCAAAATATCTATAGCCCACGAATATATCTTCCACGTATATGTTCTTGGCTGTGTCGCCAAAATTATCACAGGAAGGATAATCGGAAATTGCTTTGGCATGGGTATCGGCCAGACGGCCGTTGGGGGTGGATCTGCCGCAAAGCAGATCGGCAATAGCACGGGAACCTTCCATACCGCCCTGCCAAACGTAGAGCAAAGCCTCCACGCCATATTGCTCGGCGAAATTAAGATCAATTATGTTGCCCACGTTCATCACAACAGCCACCTTGCCGAAGTGCCTGGCAACCTTTGCCACAAGGTCTTCCTCGGCTTCGCTAAGCCTATAGCTGCCGGGGGTATCGCTGTTATCGTGGTCTTCGCCCGCGCTGCGGCCGATAAAGATCACAGCAGCATCGTTTCTCTTGGCTGCTGCGGCCACAATATCTTCGTCTATAACCATCTCGACCTGGCTCCAGGGCTCATTGCCCCAGCCTGCGCCAAAATCAAATGGGTTTTCTTCCACCCAGGCTTCGTAAACCTTGGCCAGTTCTTCATCAATATTCAGCACACCATCTTCTCGGATAGCCTCTATAATAGAAGGAACTCTATCCACATTGACCATACCGCCCGAGCCCGTGCCGCTTTTATAATAGGCAGTCTGCATTCTGCCGAAAAGGGCAATCTTTTCGCCGTTCACAAAAGGCAAAACTCGGCCTTCATTCTTCACAAGCACCGAACCATCGGCCGCCACAGCGCGGCAGACCGGCCTTATTTCTTCTATATTTTTGGCAGGAAGTTCCCAGATTTTGAGCCCCTGAACTGTTTTTTCTTTATCTATTATCATGCGGATCACCTCATAGGTAATTTTATGTTTTCATTTTATCATACGCAGCAGGAATTTCAATAATTTTTATTAAAAAAAGCAGAGCTTATGCTCTGCTTTTTTCAGGCTATAGACCTGCTTTTTCTATTATAAAATCAGCCACACGGGCGCTGCTTTTATCATCTGCAGCAAAGTTGGCCCAAAGGGAAATTTCTTTCCTGGCGGCGGCCAAAGTATCGTTGCCCCCGGCAAGATTTTTAAGGAACACTTCAAAATCAGCCAGATTATAAATCTTTTCTCCTGCCTTCATATAGCGATCCATATCAAGGGCAAAATTCACGGTGGATTTATATTCTTCGTAATCTTCCCACACCAAACCAATGGGTTTATCACAAATCAGAAAATCAAAATAGATAGAAGAATAATCGGTGAGCAATGCATCACAATTTGCCACAAACTCATAAGAGCCGATATTATTTTCCACAAGAAAATCATCATCTATAAAAATAAGATTGCTTAAATTCTGCGCCTTGATTCGGCTCACGTCTTGGGCAAAATGAGGTTTAAGCACTATAAGGATCCCGTTGGCTTTAGCCATTTCGTTCAGCCTTACAGCCGCCTCTTCATCGTGAATAATAGGCAAAGTATTCTTGGTGGCATCGGCAGTGGAATGATTTTTGTGCTGGCGGAACGTGGGGTACCACACCACTATCTTCTGCCCTTTAGCTTCGGGGAAAAGGCAGGAAATATCTCGCTTGCAATTAAATAGCACATCGTTTCT
>JAZRGE010000006.1:0-3397 GCA_045644025.1 Acutalibacteraceae bacterium
CCTGCATTGCGGTGGCCGGCAGAAGATACTTGAGTACGACCCTTTCCAAGGAAGAACTCGTGGAAGCCTGGCAAAAGGCAAAAATTGTGGAATAAGGACGAGAACGCTCCGGAACGAAGGTTTCGGGGCGTTTTTTTGCGGTGGCGGTTGACAAACGAAGGAATTTATGGTATCTTATTTCTTGATAAATTTAAGAGGGGCGAAAGATATGATTTCTTTTGAATGCGATTATAACAACGGCGCCCATCCCAAGGTGCTGGAAGCCTTAGTGAAGAGCAACGATATGGTGCTTTCGGGCTATGGAGTAGATCCCGTGTGCCAGGCCGCCAAGGAGAAGATAAAGGCTGCCTGCGGATTGCCGGATGCTCAGGTGCAGTTGCTTGTGGGAGGCACGCAAACTAACCAGATCGTGATAGATTCCCTGCTCAGATCCTACGAAGGCGTTGTTGCCGCCGCCACGGGGCATATCAACGTTCACGAAGCCGGCGCTATTGAGTTTGGCGGCCATAAAGTGCTTGCCCTGCCCCAATATGAAGGCAGAATAGATGCCGCTGATCTTAAAAAGCTTATGGAGAATTTTTATTTAGATGAAAGCCGCGAGCATACCGTGTTCCCGGCAATGGTCTATATTTCCCATCCCACGGAATACGGCACTCTCTACACTCTGGAGCAGCTCACCGCCATTTCCGAGGTTTGCCGCCAATATTCGCTGCCCCTCTTCCTGGATGGCGCTCGCTTAGGTTATGGTCTTATGAGCCGCAGCACCAACGTGAGCCTGCAGGATATTGCCCGCCTTTGTGATGTTTTCTATATCGGCGGCACCAAGGTGGGAGCTCTTTGCGGTGAGGCTGTTGTGTACACCAAGGGTAATATGCCCGCTCATATCACACCTATCGTGAAGCAGCACGGCGCGTTGCTTGCCAAAGGCAGGCTTTTGGGCGTGCAGTTTGATGCTCTTTTCACCGATGATCTTTATTTCGAAATAGGTCGCCACGCCATTGATAAGGCCGAAGCGCTGAAGGCTGCCTTTGCCGAAAAGGGATATGAGTTCTTTATCGATTCGCCCACCAATCAGCAGTTTATAGTGCTGCCCAACGAAAAGGTGGATGAACTCAGAAAAGAGCTTAAGTTTGAAATTTGGGAGCGCCCCGACAGCGAGCACACAGTGGTGCGCTTTGTAACAAGCTGGGCCACCACCGATGAGCACATCGAGGCCCTTAAAAAGCTTATTTAACGGAGAAAGAAAAAATGAGAGATTATGCAAAGGAAACTGCCGAAAGAGTGGAGTTTATAAGGCAGTATGTTAAAAGTGCGGGAGCGGAAGGTATTATCTTCGGCAACAGCGGTGGTAAGGATTGCGCCCTTGTGGGAATTTTGTGCAAAATGGCCTGCGAGAACACCGTGAGCGTGATAATGCCCTGCGAATCCAAGGTGAATTTCGGCTCCGATGCGACTGATGGCAATCTGCTGGCCGAAAAATTCGGAATCGAGACCCGTGTTGTTGATCTAACTGATCATAAAAAGCTTTTTGTGGAAAGCATTTCGCGCTACGTGCAGCCAAATCGCCAGGCTCTTTCCAATATAGCCCCTAGGCTCAGAATGATCACTCTTTATGCTATGGCCGCCGCCGAGAACAGAATAGTGGCAGGCACGGGCAACCGCAGCGAGATCTATATGGGCTACTTCACAAAATGGGGCGATGGCGCCTACGATTTTGATCCCATATCCGATCTCACGGTGGGTGAGGTTTATGAATTCCTGCGCTATCTGGGCGCACCCGAAAGCATAATCGAAAAAGCCCCCTCGGCAGGCCTTTATGAGGGCCAGACCGATGAGAAGGAGATGGGTGTGAGCTATGCTCAGATAGATTCTCTGCTGCTCACGGGTGAAACCGACGAAGAAGCCAAAAAGATAATTGAGAGATATCATAGGGTGAGCGGCCACAAGCGCCGCATGCCCGCCAAATTTAAGAATATAGAAGAATAAAGCGAGGAATTTTAGTGGAAAAGAAGCGCTATCATCTTATAGACGAAGCACGCGGCTTGGCCGTGCTTTGTATGGTGATATTTCATGCCTTTTTTTCGGTTAGCATGGTGATGGGATTCGATTGGGCCGATAGGCTTATCTGGTTCTTTTCCCCCGCCGAGCCTTTTTTTGCGGCGCTGTTTGTGTTTATTTCGGGAATAAGCTCCACGCTCTCTTCCTCCAATCTTAAAAATGCCCTGAGGCTGATGGTCGTGGCTGTGGGCATCACGGTTGTCACGTTGATCGGCACAAAGCTCACGGGGATGGAAATGTCGATCTATTTCGGTGTTATCCATATGCTGGCTTGCTGCCTTTTCTTGGCTGCCGTGCTGGATAAATTCAGAATGAGATGGCCTTTTTTATGGATAATATTGGCTCTGGCCCTTTTCCTTTTGGGCTATGATCTTGTTTTCGGCTATCCCTTCCTGCCAAAGCTGGGGCTTAGTAGCTTGGGTGTTTATATGCCATATGGCTACGAAGGCAAATGGTGGCTTTTGCCCTTTGGCTTTCCCCAGCCATCCACGGGTGCCATGGCCGATTATTTCCCCGTGATTCCTTGGGTGTTTATGTTTATTGCGGGCCGCGCCTCGGCTTGCCTTTGCGGCAAGGGTGTGTTGCCTGCCTTTGCCGAAAAAAGCCGAATAAAACCCCTTGGTTTTATCGGCCGCCACGCGCTTATTATCTATATCTTGCATCAGCCCGTTATTTTTGGGGCGTGCTATGCGGTGCAGTTTATAATGGGAGGTTCAATATGAAGGAAGTAGAGCTTTTCACAGATGGCGCCTGCTCGGGCAACCCCGGAGCCGGTGGCTGGGGCGCTATTTTGCGCTACGGCAAATGGGAGAAAGAGATCTCGGGCGGAGAGGCCCAGACTACCAACAACCGTATGGAGCTCACCGCCGCCATTAAGGGGCTTTCCCAGCTAATAGAGCCCTGCTCGGTTAAATTAGTCACCGATAGCCAGTACGTTTGCAACGGAATAGAAAAAGGTTGGGCCGAGAGCTGGAAGCGCAACGGCTGGAAAAAAGCCGATAAAAAACCTGCCCTTAATTCTGATTTATGGCAAGAGCTTTTAGACCTTTTAGATATGCACGATGTTCAGTTTAATTGGGTTAAGGGCCACGCAGGCCACCCCGAAAACGAACGATGCGATGCCATGGCCGTTAATTTTTACAAGAATTTTTAATATTACACTTGAAAACCTTTTTAAAATGTTATAAAATATTATGAGCAATTTATAATAGATAAGGATATATATTAATGCAAAAATTTATATATGCCGATAATTCGGCTACAACGGCATTAAGTGAAACCGCATTTAATGCAATGCTACCCTATTTAAAAAGTGAATACGGCAACGCTTCAAGCCTAT
>JAZRGE010000007.1:0-9545 GCA_045644025.1 Acutalibacteraceae bacterium
TCCGACTTAGAGCCTTTTCTTTTTCTATCTGCTCCTTAATCCTTGCCTGGAGCTCGTAGGTATTAAATTTAGTATCGGAAAAGACTATTTTGTCGTCAGCAATCTCTGAGGAATGCTCAGCAACGGGCAATTTTGCCTGCACCGAAGGAATATCCTCCACCGTGCCTACAACCGATTGATATGTATGTTTAGGTGGAACAGCCTTTGAAGCAATAGATATTTCGGGGCGCTCATCGTGGCTGTTAATCGCCGCTTTCACAGAATAATAAACGGCATCGAAAATAGCCTTTTTATCGGCAAAGCGAACCTCTGTCTTGGCGGGATGAACGTTCACATCCACAAGAGAGGGATCTATAAATATATTAAGCACGCAAGACGGGAAACGGCCTATCATAGCGGAATTTTTATAGGCCTGCTCCACAGCTGCGGCAACAGTCTCGGATTTGAACAATCTGCCGTTGATAAAGAAATACTGAGACGTACGATTGGCGCGGCAGTTGGCGGGCTTACAGGTGAAACCCATCACCTTCACACCGGAAACATCCCCTTCAACGGGAATCTGGGCAATAGCAAACTCTCTGCCAAGCACTGCATAAACAGCCGAAGCAAGTTTGTTATCCCCCGGGGTGGAAAAGATAGTCTTGCCATCGCGGATAAACTTAAAAGCCACCTCCGGATGAGAAAGAGCCAACCTCTCCACAACGGAAGCTACCGCATTACCTTCTGTAACATCTTTCTTAAGGAACTTCATTCTAGCGGGGGTGTTGTAGAATATATCGCGAACAATTATAGTGGTACCCTTAGGGCATCCTGCATCGGCGTATTCTGTCTCCACTCCGCCTTCAATGGCATAATGGGTGCCGATATCCTCACCATCGCAGGTGAGAACTTCGGTTTTTGATACAGCACAAATAGCGGCCAGAGCTTCTCCTCTAAAGCCAAGGGTGTTGATTCCATCAAGATCCACTTCGGTTCGGATTTTGCTTGTGGCGTGGCGCAAAAAGGCCGTGGGTACATCACCCCTGGCAATACCGCTTCCATTATCTGTGATGCGGATATAGGAAATTCCGCCGTGTTCAATCTCGGCGGTGATAGCGGTGGCGCCTGCATCAAGTGAGTTTTCTATAAGCTCTTTAACAACAGAAGAGGGCCTTTCAACCACTTCTCCCGCTGCAAGCAACTCAGCTGTGCGGCGATCCAAAACCTGTATTTTGTTCATAAAAAGCCCTCCTTCTTTCTTATATTTCCTTGGCTTTTTGGCAAAGATCGGCCAATATATTCATGCATTCGATTGGCGTGAGCACGTTGGCATCCACCGCTTTAAGCTCGGCCAAAAGCTCCGCAGCGCCATTGAGTTCGAAAGATATCTGCGACATCTCGTTCACAGGCCTTGCAGGAGCAGCAGACTCCATCTCTCCGCTTTCAAGCTGGGATAATATCTCTCTTGCTCGATTAGTGATAGATGAAGGCACACCTGCCAGTTTGGCAACGTCGATACCATAGCTATCGTCGGCTCCTCCTCGCACAATTCGGCGCAGGAAGGTGATATCGTCGCCACGCTTCTTCACAGCAATATTATAGTTCTTTATACCTTTAAGCTGGCCTTCCAAGGCTGTGAGCTCATGGTAATGAGTTGCAAACATTGTTTTGGCGCCAAGCTTGGATTTGTTGGCCACATATTCCAGCACGGCACGGGCAATAGACATACCATCAAACGTGGACGTGCCACGGCCGATTTCATCAAGAATAATAAGGCTTCGGCGGGTGGCGTTCTTTATAATATAGGCCACTTCACTCATTTCCACCATAAACGTGGATTGGCCGGCAGCCAGATCGTCGGATGCACCAACACGGGTATATATAGCATCCACAATGCCGATATCGGCCGATTGAGCGGGCACAAAGCTGCCTATCTGGGCAAGCAAGGTGATAAGCGCTGTCTGGCGCATATAGGTGGATTTACCCGCCATATTGGGGCCGGTGATAACAGCACAGCAATTATCATCACAATCAAGAAGAGTATCATTAGGCACAAAAGGAATCTTAATAAGCTTTTCCACAACGGGATGACGACCGCCCACGATCTGCAACCTGCCTTCGGTGTTGAGTTTGGGCCTGCAATAAGAATTCTCCTCGGCCACCTCGGCTAACGACTGCATAGCATCCAAAAGTGCGATTGCTCTTGAATTACGCTGCAACTCGGCAAGCTTTTGCCAAGCGGCATTGCGCAGTTCTTCAAAAAGGGAAAGTTCTATCTGCAGAACTCTTTCGCCGGCTCCCAGCACCTTGCCTTCAATAATCTTTAATTCTTCAGTTATGTAGCGCTCGCAATTTGTGAGCGTCTGCTTGCGGATATAATCTTCGGGCACCATTTCTTTATAAGAATTGGAAACCTCTATAAAATAGCCGAAAACCTTATTGTAGCGCACTTTAAGGTTCTTAATGCCTGTTTTATCCTTCTCTCTTTGCTCAAGCTCAGCAAGAATATTTTTGCCGTTTTTAAGGAAGGAACGAAGTTCATCAAGTTCGGCGTTGTAGCCATCTTTAATAATACCGCCATTGCGGATCACGGCAGGCGGATCATCGTCGATAGCGATGTCCAAAAGTGCTGCCAGATCATAAAGCGGATCAATATCGCTGTGAATTCCCGATATAAGCTTTGTTTTGCTCTCGGCTAAAAGCGCTTTAAGAGCAGGAAGCTTCTTAAGGGTGTTGCACAAAGCGCGAAGCTCCTTAGCTCCCGTTGTGCCATAGGCGATTCTGGAACATATACGCTCAATATCATAGATTTCATCCAAAATCACAGCCGATTCTTTGCGCATAATATTCTTTTCGCAAAGTTCCTCAACGGCATTAAGCCTTTGAGTGATTTCGGCAATTTCAATAAGCGGCTGCTCAACAAAACTCTTAAGCAGGCGCTTACCCATAGAAGTTTTTGTTTTATCAATCACAGAAATAAGGCTTCCCTTTTTGCTGCCTGTGCGCATGGTGCTGCAAAGCTCCAGATTGCGCATAGCGGTGTAGTCAAGGCGCATATATTTATCGCTGTGATAGAAATTAATGCGGTTCACGTTATCAAGGCCGCCCTTGCGCATCTCATAAAGATAGCGCATGGCCTTGGCCAAGGCTGCCACAGCGGGAGTATTGGAAATAAGGCCGCAAGACACAACCTTTTCTTCGCCGAAATGAGCCACAACAGCGGCATAATCTTCGGCAGGAACGGTTGTATCATCGAAGCCTGTGTCTACTCTGCATTCCAGCTTGTTATCCAAAAAATTGGAAAGCTGGGGCATCTCCTTAAGCATTTTACCGCAGATGATCTCCTTGGGAGAAAAGCGGCCGATCTCGCCGATAAGCCTCTGCTCAATATCCTGCGAAAATTCCGTGAGATTAAGCTTACCTGTGGAAGCATCCACAAGGCAAAGACCAACGGAATTGCCGATTTTGGAAACAGCGGCAAGGAAATTATCACTGGAAGCATCCAGCATCACATCGTCGATAACTGTGCCGGGAGTGAGCACACTTGTCACTTCCCTGCGCACAATGCCTTTTGCCTGCTTTGGATCTTCGGTCTGCTCGCATATGGCAACCTTATATCCCCTGGAAACAAGCCTGGCAATGTAGGACTCACAGCTGTGGAAAGGCACTCCACACATAGGGGCGCGCTCCTCCTGGCCGCAATCACGGCCCGTGAGCACTAGATCCAGCTCACGAGACGCCGTTTTAGCATCATCGAAAAACATCTCGTAGAAATCGCCGAGACGAAACATCAGTATGCTATCGTCGTACTGAGCTTTTATCTGCATATATTGCTGCATCATCGGAGATAATTCAGCCATTGGAGTTCACCCCTTTATGTGTGTAAAATTTATTATTTAGTGGCAGCCGCCGCAGGTTGCACAGCTACCGCTGCACTCGTGAGCAGGCTCGGCTGTTGCAGGATCTTCACCCAGAACGCAAAGTTCCAGAATATCGGTAACATGCTTCATAAGATCATCCATCTGCATTTTTGCCTCGTTGTAGGCAACCATTGCGGGATTCTGCATAATACGAGTGTAAAGTTCACGCATATCGTTGTTACACTTCATGATTTTTTCTTCATCCTGATTTTCGGCAGAGAGTGCCTGATCCATGGAAAGGCGGATAAGGTTGAACTCACCGATCATCTTCTGAAGATCTTCGTTGGAATCGTTGTTCTTTCTGGCTTCGGCAAACTTAAGATATCTCTCATCCTGCTGAATAGCCTCGCCTAATTTTCTTGTTGCTTCAATTACGTCCATTATTAAAACCTCCGTTTATTTTGTAACTGTGAGTGTGCCTTCCAGCACACTTCCCAGTTTGTTTACTTTCACATTATGGAATTTACCGATCATTTGATTATCACCGGGAAATTCTATTATCTGATTGGAAGATGTCTGCCCTGCCATAAACCCTTCCGTGCGGCCCGCTTCGGTGCAAAGCACGGTATATTCCCTGCCAACCATTTCGGCGGCAAGCTCTTTGGCAATAATATCCTGCTCGGCCAGAAGCTCTTCAAACCATCTGCCCTTTTCTTCTCTGGAAACTACATCCTCCATGCCGGCTGCAGGAGTGCCCTCTCTGGGCGAAAAGATAAAGGTGAAAAGCGAATCATAGCGCACCTTCTTAATAAGCTCGAGAGTGGCCTTAAAATCATCATAGGTTTCCCCGGGAAAACCCACTATAATATCGCTTGTGAAGGAAATATCAGGAATAAGCTGTTTTGCTTTTTCCACAAGAGCCAGATATTCGGACGAGGTGTATTTTCTGTTCATCTCTTTAAGGATCCTATCCGAACCCGATTGCACGGGCAGGTGCAGGTGCTTAGCAACCTTATCGCAATCAGCCATGGCTTTAAGCAATTCTTCGCTGCAATCCTTTGGGTGAGATGTCATAAACCTGATGCGAAAATCGCCCGGTATATCGTTTATTCTTCGGAGCAGCTGAGCAAAAGTAATACCGCCATTATATGAATTAACGTTCTGGCCCAAAAGAGTGATATCCTTAGCACCGGATGCTATAAGTTTTTCGGCATCGGCAACTATGGCTTCGGGCGCACGGGAGATCTCGCGGCCGCGAACATACGGAACGATGCAATAGGTGCAAAAATTATTGCAGCCATACATTATGGGCAGCCAGGCTCTAAAGCCGTTGTCTCTCACAGTGGGAAGGCCTTCCACCATTTCCTTATCATTAAGCTCGGTGCGAATGATTCTTTTTTTGCCGCTAAGCCTCTTATTGATCATTTCGGGGATCTTATGAATCATATTTGTGCCGAAGCACAGATCCACGTAAGGATAGCTGCGCTTTATACGCTCGCTCACCTCGGGGCGCTGAGCCATACAGCCGCATATAGCTATAAGCGGTGCAGGATCTTTAACTTTGAATTTTTTAAGAGCGCCGATATTTCCCAGCACTCTCTTTTCGGCGTGATCGCGCACAGCGCAGGTGTTGGATATAATAAAATCAGCCTCGGAAGGATCTTCGCAAAGAGTGTAGCCCAAAAGGCAAAGAACACCTTTTATCTTCTCGCTGTCGCTCACGTTCATCTGGCAGCCATAGGTGCGAACGCAGGCTTTGGGGCATTCTCCCCAAATAGATCTTATCTTTTCTGCAGCCGAAAGGACGGATAAACTATCGGCTGCAAAAAGGGTGGTGTTATTACTGCTGCAACCCAAAATTTCCACATCCTTCAAATTCACAAAATTATTCAAGTTATTATACAACACAAATATATTTATTTCAAGAATAATATTATAAATAAAATAAAAATACCCCAGTCGGATCGATTGGGGTATTTTGTGCGAAAACATCAGTTGTCAAACGGATCGGGCGTTTCCTGATCTATGATCTGATCTCCGCCGTAGTTGCCAAGTTCCGGCTTCACGATGCAGGTAATATCACTGTAGTAAGTCACACCATCTATCACAGCATAAACCATTGCTGTTCTTGCTTGATTATTGGCAATATTTTTGATGGTATAAACAAACTGTTTTCCGTTGGTTGCTTTATTGGCAATAAGCTTCACTGTTCTTGCGGTGCCGTTCAGCATCTGCTCAGACGTGTATTCTCCGGCAGCAAGCACAACACCGATTTCGCTCACGTTGCCGCTCTCAGCACTCACAACACCCATAACGTGCATATCAAAGGTGCTGTTTTTCATTGTGAAAGTGGGATTACTATCCACAAAAACAACGTACTTGTGAGAAACATCATTTCCATAAACAGCCTGCACAGAAACATCACCAAACACAAGGAAAGATATCTCTTTGGAGTAGCTGAAGATACAACCGTTCACAACCCAATAAGAAAATCCCTTGCCATCGGCCTCGTTGGGAGCAACAAGCTTCACGCGGTCGTTATAATAGCACTTATCCTGGCCTTCAGGTAGGATCAACTGAACGTTTTTCCCTGCCTCAACGGTATATTTTTCGGAAATATTCTTTTCATAAACAGGTGTTACTACCATATTTTCAACAACAGGCATGGAAAGATCGTAAGACCATCCGATAAACATATATCCATAGCGCTGAGGAGCAGCAGGAATATCACTGCTGAGCACGGTACGTCCTTTATCAACAAGCACCGACTTTATCTCGTTGCCGAAAAAATCATTAAACTTAATTTCAACCTTTTCTGCCTCTGCGGCGGGATTGAGCGCAAACTCTATATCGTTGCTGTTGTTATCCACAAACATATTATGATGAGCGGAATAAAGATTGAAGGAGACGTTATCGCCCATTTCGTTAAATCGGCCGATAACAATAGCACCAAGAGTCTTATATCTATGATCATGATCCTGCATATCGCAGCCGACCTGCAGCACCTTGTTACCGTTCACGCCATCCAAAGTGCTGGTGTAGATTCCGGATGTTTCAGCGTGTCCGCAAAGGATCATATCAATATTCTTATGCTGAGAAACCAGCTTTTCCCACATCTGTTTGCCTGTGTTACCATGATTATACGGGTCTTCTGTCATGTGATCGGTAGAAGGTCTGTTCATATAACGGTGCGTGGCTATCATCACACGGTAATCGGGATGTGCTTCTATCACTTCAGAAGCCCAAGCGAGCGTTTCATCTGTGGGCTGAGCCTCCAGATTCATAATAAGAATCTTTGTGAACTGATTTGGCTGAACGTAATAGTAGCCATTGAGCAAAGAATTCTCTTCCTTAAGCCCGCCCAGGCTAAACCAATCGTTTTCCACAACAAGATCTTTGGTGAAATATTTATCGTAGTAGGTTTTATCGCGAGTGCCAAAAGAATTATAATCGTGGTCGCCGATAGTGGCAACAACAGGAATTCCTGCATCCACAAGACGTTTATACTGAGCAGACATCGTGGCAAAATCAGCCTCAATCGTGCCGTATTCCACAATATCGCCCAAGCTCACAACAGCCTTCACGTTAAGCCTTTCGGCATTTGCAATAATCCAATCAAATATCTCGGGGATCTGAGATTGATAGCTCTTGGTGAGCGACTGTGTATCGGGCAAATAAAGGATCGTAAACTCCCCTTCTGCCGCATCACGGTTATACTGAGCAAAAAGTTCGTTCTCTGTTGTGATATTCCAGTAGAAGGGCACAAGATTATATTTACCGGTAGTCTCTTTGGTGAAATTCTCGCTATCAAGCATCCATTCGGCAACAAGGCCTTCGGCATTGGCTCCAACAGATGTTTTAGCGTTTGCTTTAAGTTCTTCTGCTGTTCTGGCATCATCCCAAAGTCTTATGTTGGCAATCTGACCATCAAAGATATTGTAGTACATTGTAATAGCAGGCATAAAGCTACCCACCGTCATGGGCAGGTAATCCTCCTGCTTGGAATGAACAAGTGAATCCAGCGGAGCTGAAGCCACTATTTCACTATCAACGTAGCAGATTGTCTGCTTGTTTTCCACATCGGCAACAACAGCCACATGATGCCATTTTCCATCGTTAAGCACAACGTTTGGTGCGTTAACCTTAGCGCTGCCAACCTTAAGCACCAGCTGGCCCGTGGCAGTTAACTGAACGTCGATACTATCAGAATGATAATATACGTTGCCAAACTTCGTGCCGAGAATGCTCTGAGTGAAATTAGATTCTGTTTTGAAATATGCTTCAATAGTGGCAATGTCTTCCACAACGGGAGATTCGGTTTCCCATTGTTTATCGTCCATTTCCGCAAAGTTCACACCAACACTATCAGAGAGTTGCTCGTTGTTGGCATAATAAACGAAATTATCAATATAAACCGATTTATTATTCTGGGCAGGGATCTGTGTCATCAGTTCCACAGTGAACATATTCTTTCCGCCTGCAGCAATAGCTGCTTTCACATCATCGGAAAGTTTAACGGAAGATGCCTCAACGATAACCTTACCCTTAAATCCACGGGGAATGGGTTTGCCGTATTCATAACATTGTGCTTCGGAAACAGTACCGTCTTCCCAAACAAACTTCATATAGCCACTGAAATAGCAGCTGGCATATGCTGTGGTGGAAGTAGAATTAACAGCATAAGAAATCCTTAAATTTGCAACTCCTTCTGCTCCGAGCGCAGCATCATCAGTGAACTCAGAAGCATCGAGATCAAAGGCAAAAGCAGCATAATCATCACTCCAAGGAGCGATCTCAAACTGAGTGGTGGATCTGCCGGAGCCCTCGCAGGTTCTTTTAAGTTGAAGCCTGCCATCAGCCACGATCATATTCTTACCTTTTTCCCATTCAACGCCGTTGCCCCAACCGCCAAGTTCATTGGACGTGATAGCGGAGAAATCTTGAGCAACAATAGTTTTATCGTAGGTTTTGGTGATCTTCTTCATCCAGCAAATATCATCAAAAACAAAGGTATCCCCTGCCTTATAAGGCTCTTGATAGGATGTGAAAAACAACATCGTTCTGTTGCGATACATCTGGTTGTATTTATAAAGATCCCATATTGTCATACTGCCGTTAAACTGAGCCATTCTTTCGGTATCCCACGCATCAAAGGGCAGGATGATTGTGCCGGATTGGCCGGCATATCCCCAAACACATCCGTGGTGCAGCTGAACACCACCCTCGGTGCTATGAATCTCCATTTGAGGATTGGGGTTCTCGGCTGTGGCATCGGGCAGATAATAAAACGTCTCTTCGGGAATGCAGTAGCAGTAGTCGCCCGAGCTGGTGCCGGTGGAGAAATAGATCTTAGGCTCTAAAGTGACTTTTTCGCCTGCTTCTTTGGAAACAACACCCGTGAAATCCACGTGAAACTGCAACGCAACGCTGTCTGCTGTTGGGAAATTGTTCCCCTTTGTGAGCGATTGCGGCATAAGATAAACGCCTACGCCCAAATCGCCTGCGGCATTCAGGGTGCTTTTAAGCACACCGTCTTCAATAGTAACGGTGTTGTTATCAGTCCAGGCATTAGCCGAATAATCGGTTTCGGTCTTTTCTGTGTTGTTCTTGCCTACACCCGTGGGAACGGTGTAGCCATCAATAGTGGCGCTGCTGTTGGTGGAAACATCATTAAAATCGTTGATAATCTTATCCACAGCAAGAATC
>JAZRGE010000008.1:0-9194 GCA_045644025.1 Acutalibacteraceae bacterium
TGCAGGATCACCTTTTGGTGAAAGAATCATGGCGATAGCTAACAACAGCATTGGGATCACCAACATTAACCCCCATATTACAGCGTTTTTTCTTATCTTCATAGAATCACTTCCTGCCGTTATTATTCCAAAAATAGGCCCATACTATTCAACAACGGCAAAAAATATGCTTTTTGTAACAAAGTTAAAAAAATTGTAATACACATTTGGAAACTTTTGTGATACAATATCATAGGTAAAATAGGAAAATATCGATTTTATATATTCGATTATAAAAAAGGAGGTAGTTGTTTTGGCTGATAAAAAAGGCAATACACATCAGTTTTCTGATGATGAGATGAAAAAGATCAACAATCTTTCGGCAGACAACGACGACTCATTTTTTGATGATTTTGAAAATAAATACAGTTTCTTTGCCGAGGCTGCAGCCGAACAGGAGGCTATGTCCTTCTTCGACGACGACTACATGGAAAAGAACAGCGCCGATCCGATGGACGTGATGAGTTCTTCCAAAGCAGATGCCGCTCCCGGAAATAAGAACAAGAAAAAGGCCAAGAAAAAGCGCAGCAAGTGGTCTAAAGTGTTGCGCGTGTTGCTTTCTGTTTTCCTTGTGGGCCTTATTTCGGCCAGCATTATTATCGGCGCATTTGCAGTATATGTCTTTGTTTTTATTGATGATACTGTGCACGAAAACCTCAACGATCTCAAGCTGGATTTCACCACTATGGTGTACGTCTATAATTCAGAGACACAGCAATACGAAGAATATCAGCCGCTTCACGGCGAATTCAACCGCAAATGGCTTTATTACAACGAAAAAATGGCCGAGAATAAAGATCCTGAATACACAGGTATTCCGCAGAATCTTTGTGATGCCTTTATAGCCATTGAGGATGAAACTTTCAAAACTCACGGCGGTATCAACTGGAAGCGTACGATCGGTGCGTTTGCCAATATGTTCTTGGATTTCTGGTCATCTAATCAGGGTGGTTCCACCATCACTCAGCAGCTTGTTAAGAACCTTACCGACGATCGCGATCAGAATGCGATGCGAAAAGTTAGAGAGATTATGCGTGCAAGATATCTGGAGAGCAACTATTCTAAGGATACAATTCTTGAATGCTATCTCAACACTATTTCCATGGCGGGCGGTATGTATGGCGTGGAAGTAGCATCCAATTATTATTTTGATAAATCGGCCAACGAGCTCACTATTGCAGAATGTGCCGCTCTTGCCGCTATTGCCAAGGAACCTGAGCGTTATCGCCCCGATAAAAATCCTAATTTCAACAAAGAGCGCCGTGCACTTGTGCTTGGTAAGATGCTTGAACTTGGATTCATCACCAAAGAAGAATACGATGCTGCTAAGGCTGAAGATGTGAAGATCGTTGCAAACAAGGATAACATCTTCAACGAAGAAGATAATTCCTATTTTGTGGATGCTCTTATCGAAGAAGTTATCCAAGGTCTTATGGTCAAGTATGATATGGAAGAAAGCTATGCTTCCACCAATTTCTACAACGGCGGATATAAGATCTACGCCACACTTGATCCCGAGATTCAGGCCGCTCTTGAAAAAGAATTCGAAGATATGGATCATTTCCCCGAAAGCAAGGAAACAGGGAAGAGACCTCAGGCCGCTATGACCGTGATGAATTATAACGGACATATCGTGGCTACCGTGGGCGGTAGCGGCGAAAA
The DNA here is from genome assembly GCA_045644025.1 of Acutalibacteraceae bacterium. Classification (GTDB taxonomy): domain Bacteria; phylum Bacillota; class Clostridia; order Oscillospirales; family Acutalibacteraceae; genus JAZRGE01. The sequence goes on from JAZRGE010000008.1 coordinate 1,702, forward strand.
GACCGGCCTTAGGGAATATAACCGCGCCACAATGGCTAAGCAGCCTCCCGGATCCAGCATTAAGCCCCTTAGTGTTTATGCTCCTGCGATTGAATATAATCTTATAACTTATTCTTCTCTTTATAATGATGAGAAGATAGATATCGGCGGTTGGTCGCCCAAGAACTCCTATGGTGGCTACTACGGCATAATGACAGCCGCTAAAGCTGTTGAGATCTCTTGCAACACAGTTGCCGCTCAGGTTGTGCAGGATCTTTCTCTCGATACATCCTTTAATTTTGTTACAAACAGAATGGGGATATCCACATTCTTCCGTGATTCCTCTAAGGATTTCAGCTATTCTGCACTTGCTCTCGGCGGTTGCTTTGAGGGTGTCACAGTCACCGAATCCTGCGCCGCTTATGCCACCTTCGGTAATCTCGGCCGCTATTATAAGCCCACCACGTTTGTGAAGGTTACCGATCAGCACGATAAGGTTGTTCTTTCCTATGATGCAATTCCTTCTCTCGCAATGAGTGAAGACACAGCCACCATAATGAACCATATGATGCAAAATGTTATCTATGGAGATTCCGGTACTGCTAAGCAGATCTCTGATTTCAACAGCGAGATAAAAGCTTTTGGCAAAACAGGTACCACCGATAATCGTTACGATCGTTGGTTCTGCGGTGGCACACCCTATTACGTTGCTTCCTGCTGGTATGGTTTTGATCAAAATGAACGTATCAGCAACACTTCGGAAGTTCTTGTGCTTTGGGAAAACGTTATGCGTGAGATCCATAAAGATCTTCCTGCTAAGGAGTTCCCCACAAGCCAGTTTGTAACCCGCAGAAGATATTGTAAGGAAACCGGTGCTCTTGCCACAGCGGCATGCCCCGAGACAGGAATCGGATATTATAAAACAAGCTATCTGCCCACATGCCATCTCCACAAAGGCCAGATTGGCTCGGAAGTGGTAGATCCCGATCCTAATGCAACGTCTTCGGGTGTTTCTTCTCAGGCACCCACCACGCCGCCTGTAACACCCCCGGCAACGGATACAAACGGCACATCAACCAATATCGCAGCATAAAATAAGCCCTGCTCAAATGAGCAGGGCTTTTGATTTAGCCTTATATCAATTCAGTTATAACCTTTATAAAGAAGAGCGCCACAACAAAGATCATTATGGGGCGCACAATCTTTGCACCGCCTTTTTCGAAGCAGAGCGTGCCAAGATAGCTGCCTATTATGCTAAACATTCCGGCCACGATACCCACTAGATAAAGTGCCGAACCCTCGGCAATAAACACAGCAAGAGCTGCGATATTTGTGGCAAGATTGATTACCTTGGCCACTCCGTTGGCCACGTTAAGCGTTAAATGAGCCATAGAGGTGAGAAGCAGAATAAGGAACGTTCCTGTGCCGGGGCCGTAAAAACCGTCGTACACGCCGATTACAAGCGATATTGCCATACCAAGCGAGATAGTTTTCCATTCGGAAAGCGGAGTAGGATTATCGCTAAAGGAATGTTTTCTTAATATGTAGTAGGCAATAAAGGGCAGAAGCACCAGCATCACGATCTTGAAATATTTATCATCCAGAAGCATGGCAAGCTTTGCACCGCCTGCTGAGCCGATTAGAGCGCACACGGCGCAGAAGATAGATATTTTAAGTGGTGTGTAACCCTTCTTTTGATAGCGCCATGCGGAAATCACAGCGCCAAAGGATGCGCTTAGCTTATTGGTGCCCAACGCGAAGTGAACGGGAACGCCTGCAAACATATATGCAGGAAGAGATATCAATCCGCCACCGCCGGCAATAGCATCAATAAATCCTGCAAGGCCCACTAATGGGCAGATAATGAGATAATGCCAAATATTTAGATCCATAATATCACCGAGAGCATTATATAATAAAACGATAGTCTTTTCAATCTTTTTATGAACAAAAAAGATGCCGCTTAAGCGACATCTATGGTGGACCCGAAGAGGATCGAACTCTCGACCTCCGCATTGCGAACGCGGCGCTCTCCCAGCTGAGCTACGGGCCCGTGGCAACACAACATTTATATTTTATCAAATTTTTTGCCAAAATTCAATAGATTAAGAAAAAATAAAGTTGTTGAATTTTGCTTGACAAAATGCTATAATAAAACCAGAAAAGAAAGGGAGGCGATTCCAATGGGCAGCGAAACAATATCAGCGTTTATTCGTGAGCGCTTTGGAATTGTTGCGTGATCTCCAAAGTGAATTATCAAATGCTATTTATATAGCTTGTTATTCTGAAGTTGCTCACGGATCGATTGCTTAAGGCAGTGCGATTCGTATTTTTTTACCTTTAGAGCGACAAACCATTCATCCTATGCCGATGAACAACACCTGCCAAATAGCGAAATTGCTACCTTTTTAATATGAGTAAAAGTCTGAAAGATGTCGAAGGGCAGGAAATGCTGCGAGAAAGGGCAGTATGGCATTTAATATAAATTAATTTTACGCTTTGAATAAATAAATACGAGTCTTGCAGAACTAAATATGTGTTTTTTAAGGAAAATAAATTTATTATCAAAAGCCCCCGAGTTCGGGGGCTTTTATTTTGCTAAAATATATTCAGTTTTGGTTGATATTTCCAAAAGAAAAAAGTATAATAAAAGGGAATTCTCTTTATGGAGGCTTTTGCTATGGATTGTGCAGCTTTTTTTGAGCAGATAAAGTATAAAAAGATTGCTATGTGCGGTATTGGTGTGAGCCACACCCAGCTTATTTTAGATTTTCTTAAGAGCGGCGCCAGGGTTTATGCATGCGATAGGCGCACTCGCGAGCAGATAGGTGAGGCCGCAGATATGATAGAAGCTGCAGGCGGCGAGCTTCGCCTTGGCGAGGATTATCTCAAGAATCTGGAAGTGGATATGATATTCCGCACTCCGGGAATGAATTTTAATCTTCCTGAGCTTATAGAGGCAAGAAAAAAGGGAATTGCTGTCACCAGCGAAATGGAGGTCTTTTTTGATCTTTGCCCTGCAACTATTTTTGCTGTTACAGGTTCCGATGGCAAGACTACCACAACCACTCTTATCGCCGAAATGCTTAAAGCTGAAGGCAAGAATGTGTATATCGGCGGAAATATCGGCCGTCCGCTTCTGCCCGAAATAAAGAATATCACAGCAGAGGACTACGTTGTTGTTGAGCTTTCGTCTTTTCAGCTTATTTCTATGCGCAAGGGCCCGGATGTGGCTGTTGTCACAAATGTTGCCCCCAATCATCTGGATGTGCATAAGGATATGGATGAATATGTGAGTGCAAAAAGGAACGTGCTTCTGCATCAGAATGCGTTTTCTCGCACAATTCTTAATAAAGACGACGAGATATCCAAAGGATTTGAGCAGTTTGTTCGCGGCCAGTTTATGCGTTTCAGCATGGAGCAGCCCGTTAGCAACGGCGCTTGGTATGGCAAAGACGGCTATCTTTATATGTCGTATCGCGGCATGAAGGTTCCCATTATGCATCGCGATGATATTGCTCTTATGGGCGATCACAACGTTGCCAACTATTTGGCAGCTATTGCCGCCATTTGGGGCTACGTTGGTATTGAAAATATTAAAAAGGTTGCCGCAGAGTTTACAGGCGTGGATCACAGGCTTCAGCTTGTTCGTGAGCTGGATGGCGTTAAATATTACAACGATTCCATCGCCACCAGCCCCACAAGAACATTGGCCGCTCTTGCCGCTTTCAGCGAAGGCAACGTGGTGTTGTTGGCCGGCGGATACGATAAGCATATTCCTTTTGAGCCTATGGTTGAAGAGATCATAAACAAAGTTAAGCTTCTTATTCTCACAGGCCCCACAGCCGATGCTATAGAAAAAGCTGTTTTAGCAAGCCCCAATTATAAGGGAATGCCGCAGATTATAAAGAGCAGTGGATTGGAAGAATCCGTGAAGATCGCACGAGAAAAGGCTGTGAGTGGTGATATAGTATCCCTTAGCCCTGCTTGCGCAAGCTTTGATGCTTATCCCAATTTCGCAGCTCGCGGAAATCACTTCAAAGAACTGGTTAAAAACCTGTAAAGGATGAATAATATGGATATAAAAAATGTCCTTTGTGAGCTTTGCTCTGCTCCCGGCGTTGGTTGCCTTGATTCGGCCGCGAAAAAGGCAGCTGAGCTGCTTTCTGAGTATGCTGATAACATTGCCATAGAAAACGGCTCGGTTTACGGTGTTATCAATGGTGATAATTCCGACTACACGATTATGCTTGATGCTCATATTGATGAGATCGGTATGATTGTTACGTCCGTTTTGGAAAACGGATTTATCAAGATTGCTCAGGTTGGTGGCATTGATCCAAGAACAGTTGCTGCACAGAGAGTTAATATCTGGGGTAAAGAGCCCGTGATGGGCGTTTTTTGCAGCACACCGCCCCATCTCAAGAGTGGCGACGAAGCTGAGCTAAAGCTCTCTGATATGTTTATAGATACCTGCTGTGAAAACGCAGCTGATATTATCTCTCCCGGTGATTTGGTTACATTTCGCACCGCTCCCGCCGATCTGATCGGAGATGGATTTACCTGCAAATCGTTGGACGATCGTTCGGGCGTTGCTGCTTTGCTTTATGCCGCATATCTTATTCGTGAGGCAGGAAGTAAACCGCCCGTGAATGTAGCCTTTCTTTTCAGCGATAAGGAAGAAATTGGCGGAATGGGCTCTGCCACTATGTCTTATAAATATTTCCCTAATGAAGCAATTGCTGTGGATGTTGGCTTCGGTGATTATCCTGGCCTTTCTGATGATGAGACCTGCAAGATGGGAAAGGGCACAATGATCGGCTTTTCTCCCGCGCTTTCAAACAAGATCACCAATTTACTTAAGGCCACTGCCATTGAAAATGATATACCGTTCCAATACGATGTGATGGGCGGAAGAACGGGCACCAACGCCGATAAGATTGCAATTTCCAAAAGCGGCATTCCTTGCGGCCTGCTTTCTGTCCCCATTAGGAGCATGCACACCACCGTGGAAAATCTTTTCTTGGAGGATGTTGCGGCCACAGGCAGATTGCTTTCCGAATATGTTTTGAAGGGTGGTTGCTTCAAATGATAGATCTTATTAAAGAACTTTGCTGCTTAAATGCCCCCTCGGGCAATGAAGATTCCGTGCGTGATTATATCCTTGGAAAGATAAACGATTTTGCTGATATTTCTGTTGATAACAGCGGAAATATTATTGCTTTCAAAAAAGGTAAAAAGCCCGCCGCTCATAAAATTATGATAGATGCTCACATGGATGAAGTTGGAATTATCGCCACATCTATTACTGCCGATGGTTTTGTTAAATTTACAACCGTTGGAGGAATTGAGACAGAGAGTCTTTGTTCTAAAAGAGTGATTTTTGCCAACGGCACGATAGGCATTATCGGAGTGAAGCACGGTCATCTTTGCGAATCGGGTGAACTAAAAAAGCTTCCCTCTAAATCTTCTCTTTTAATAGATATAGGTGCAAAAAGCAGGGAAGAGGCAGAAAAATACGTGCTCCCCGGCGACACTGCTGTTTTTGAGCCCATATTTGATCTTCAGGGTGATTTTGTTATCTCCAAAGCATTGGATGATAGAATCGGTTGTGCGGTGCTTATAAAGCTTTTACAACAAGATTCCGAATATGACTTCACAGCTACTTTTTCCGTGGGTGAAGAAATCGGCCTTAAAGGCGGAAAGACTGTGACCTACACGGTTGCCCCCGAAGCCGCAATAGTGATCGAAGCCACCACGGCAGGCGATATCGGTGATGCAACTGATAAGGTCTGCTCTGCGGGTAGCGGCGCAGTTGTTTCTTTTATGGATCGTTCAACCCTTTATGATAAAACATTGTTTAATGCAGCAATCAATGTTGCCAATGAAAACGGTATTAAAGTTCAGAGTAAAAAAGCTGTGGCGGGCGGAAACAATGCAGGTGCTATCCATCAGGAACTTTCGGGTGTGAGGCCGCTTGCAATATCTGTGCCGTGCAGATATATTCATTCACCTTCGGGCGTTGTGAGATATAGTGATATTCAAGCTGTGTATGATCTTGCAAATTTAATGCTTCAAAAGCTTACATCGGGCGAAATATGGTAAAAGAAAAGCCAGGAGATAACTCCTGGCTTTTAATTTTAAGCTGTAGCGGTTTCTTTTTGCTTGGGTGTGACTTTCTTTGCTTGGATTTCTTCGCGCTCGTAGATAGGATCTGCGCCATCGTTGATGCAGGCGGCAGTGATGCGAACAGTCTTAATGCTCTTATCGGAAGGAGCATCGAACATAACCTGCTTAAGCACGTCTTCTACAACCGAACGAAGACCTCTTGCACCCATCTTGCGCTCTGTGGTCTTTTTAGCGATTGCTTTAAGAGCATCCTTTTCGAAGATAAGCTCCACACCGTCCATCTTAAGAAGTGCGGTGTATTGCTTGATGATAGAATTTTTAGGTTCTGTCATAATCTTCACAAGGGATTTTTCATCCATTTCCGAAAGCGAGGCTATAACAGGAAGACGACCAACAAGCTCGGGAATAAGTCCAAACTTTACGAGATCCTGGTGAGTTGCCATAGAAAGCAGCTCATCGGTTTTGTTTTCGGATGTGTTTTTAAGCTCTGAGCCAAAGCCCATACCACCGCCGTTTGTGCGCTTTTCGATAAGCTTATCAAGACCGACAAAGGCACCTGCGCAAATAAACAATATATTAGTTGTGTCTATTTGAATAAATTCTTGCTGAGGATGCTTTCTTCCGCCCTGAGGAGGAACATTTGAAACAGTGCCTTCAAGAATCTTAAGCAGTGCTTGCTGCACACCCTCACCGCTAACGTCGCGTGTGATGGATGCGTTTTCTGATTTACGGCCTATTTTATCAATTTCATCAATATAAATAATTCCGCGCTGTGCCTTTTCGATATCATAATCGGCGGCTTGGATAAGGCGGAGAAGAATGTTTTCCACATCCTCGCCCACGTAGCCGGCTTCGGTGAGGGTTGTGGCATCGGTGATAGCGATGGGCACATCCAACATTTTAGCCAAGGTTTGAGCGAGAAGAGTCTTACCAACGCCGGTGGGACCCAAAAGAAGTACGTTACTCTTATTAAGTTCCACATCGATTTCATCGGCGCACTTAATTCGTTTATAATGATTATAAACTGCAACAGCCAGAGCCATTTTTGCGGCATCCTGGCCGATCACATATTCGTCCAAGCCTGCTTTTATCTGCTTAGGGGTGAGCAGTTTGGCTTCCTTTTCTTTTTTGGAAGCTTTTTTAGGAGCAGGGGAATCATCCAGCAAAGCAGCACAAAGCTCTATACATTCGTTACAAATAAATACGCCCGGGCCTGCTACAAGACGCTTGACTTGGTCTTGAGTCTTTTCGCAGAAGGAGCACTTTATCTGATGAGAATTAGGAGTGTTGTTGGAAGGCATAATAAGATCCTTTCAATTATCTTTTGGTGATAACTTTATCTATAAGGCCGTAGTTACAGGCCTCTTCTGCCGACATAAAATTAT
>JAZRGE010000009.1:0-30446 GCA_045644025.1 Acutalibacteraceae bacterium
AGCACCTTTTCGGCGCCCATATTTTTGAGTTCAAAAGAAACCGGCCCCTCCAAACCGAAAAGGCACGGTGCAGTAAATTCAAACATATCCATACTCCGTTTATTTCCGAAAGCGGGGACGTTGCCGCCCCCGCTCGATTAATTTACCAGGGCCTACCTTGCTTCAATAAGGCCGTAGCCCGAATCCTTGCGCTTGTAAACAACACAGACACAGTCTGTCTCCATATTATAAAACAGGAAGAACATATGGCCGAGCATATTCATCTGCAGAATAGCTTCCTCCACGCCCATCGGCTTCATTTCAAAATTCTTGGAGCGCACTATCTTGAAGCCCTCTTCCTCTTCCACTTCATCCACATCCAAGAACGCTCCTTCTCTAAGGCGGCGCTCAAGGCGGTTCTTATTGCGGCAGATCTGCCTGAAGAGCACGTCGCACACCTTTTCCAAGGCATCCAGCATATCCTCGGCAGTTTCCTCTGCGCGGTAAATCATTCCGCCATTGTCTCTAACCGTGATCTCCACAGTCTGGCGGCCGGGCTCAACATGTACTGTCACAAAAGCCTCGGCATCATCTTCAAAGAAACGCTCAAACTTGATCAGTTTCTTTTCCACCCGCTCTTTGAAGGAATCTTTAAGATTGACTTTTCTTCCGGTAATTGTGATCTTCATACTGTTAACCCCTTTCGATTGTGTATACGGACCTTTGATCCATTTATATTATATCACATATATGCACCAAAAGGGAAGAAAAAATTGCAATATTTTATAATAAAAGCAAAGGGCGGCCAAAGCCGCCCTTTTGTGTTTATCTTGTGCCTCTTTTGGCAGGCCTGCGCAGATCGGCATTCTTTTTCTTAAGATCCGAAAATTTCTCATCACTTGCCTGCTTAAATTTATTCATCATATCCTCAAAGGAGGAAGCTTCCTGGGGCTTGGATGTCCACACAAAGGAGGCATCTGCCTTGGGAGGTTGGTTATTGCGCCTGGGTGCCTGCTTGGGTGGCGGATCCATAGCCCTCTTAATGCTAAGGCTGATCTTGCCTTCTTCCGAAACAGTCATCACCTTTGCTTTAACAACATCGCCTTCCTTAACGTGCTCCTTGATATCGCTCACGTAGGTTCTTGCGATCTCCGAAATGTGCACCATTCCGGTCTTACCCTCTCCAAGATCCACAAACACACCAAAGCTGGTGATACCTGTGATCTTTCCTTCAACTACATCGCCCACAGAAAATTGCATACGCCGAAAAATCCCCCTAAATTTGCTTTGCTCAGTTGCCTGAAATATCCACAAAAACTTGCTCATCGGGATAAACATAACCAAGCTTATCCCTTGCGGCACGTTCTATGAAATCTTTTTCCGAGCCGTTCTGCAAAAGATTATTATATTCCTTTACCTTCTTTTCCAGATCGGCTTTTTCGGCCTCCAACTGCTGCTTCTGGCCCGAAACACTAACGAACTCAGTATAGTTGGCGCCCAAAAGATAAATGACATAGATGGAGAAAACCAGAAGCACTACACGCAAAATCACACTTTCTCTTTTGCCGTTGGCTTTTTTCATAGTTTCTCCTTTCTGCTGTCAAGCATCGAATTCTCGGTTATTATACAATACTTCCTGCTCTGCTTTCAAGCCCTTTTTTGGCTTCTTTGCAAATTTTTTGCAGCATTTTTTGCCAATTTCAAGAATTTTAACCCCAAGCATTGCCGCAAGAGCCAAACTGCGAGCAAAAAAACCCCTTATGGGCCTGCAAATAAAATCGACGAATTTAAGAACGGCAAGCATTGCCTTTTTGCAAAAAGAGAAAAGGCTCAGCCTAAACAGCAGAAACCCTGCCAGCATCCCCGCATATACAAAGCCCCGGACTTCGCCCCTGCACCTCAGAAGCAGAAAGCAGAAGGTGGCCACGGTGAGAAGCAGCCAAAAAAGCACGTCTTGGACAAAAACCTGGTAGGTTTTATTTCGCCCCGAAATTCTCAGGGCGCAAAAAAAGCAGTAAAGCAGCCCTGCCGAGGCGCCCAGCGCCACGGCCAGCAGGAAGCTTACTGCCTGATCAGCTATGTTCACCTGGCTCATATCAGCGAAACACCTTGGCTAATCTGCCGCCCCTTCGGCCCGATTCCGAATAGCACAATGCTGCTATTTGCCCTTCCAGCGATAGTTCACCGGTAGCCACGTTAAACTTGCCCATTTTAATCCCCGATCCATAGACTGTAAGCCCGCCCTGAACAGTTTTCAGCACAACCGTTCTTTCGTCGAAACTATCCACGTCCTCCACCCCGGTGATGCTAAGGCGGCAACGATCCTCCAGATTAAGGCTCTGGGGCATTTTGGCAACATATTTTTCATCGTTCATAACAATCCCCCTCGGGAAATTATATGAGCCGATGTTTCTTTCTATTCTATTATTTCATACATCGAAGGTGCCTGATCCTTCTTGGCATATTCGTTTATTTCGATCACTTTGGCCTTCACAGCCCTGGCTCCAAAAGATATTTCGATTATATCCCCCACCTTAACTTCGTAGGATGCTTTGGCAGGCTTTCCGTTCACCGAAACACGGCCGCCGTCGCATGCATCGTTAGCCACGGTGCGGCGCTTTATGATTCGGGAAACCTTTAAGTACTTATCTAATCTCATAGTTACGACCTTTCTGAAATCTCGAATGTGAAAACCGCCCCTGCCGAAGCAGAGGCGGTGGATTCACCAAGCATTAAGCAATAGCGTCTTTGAAAGCTTTGCCGGCCTTGAAAGCGGGAGCCTTTGTAGCGGCGATGGTGATGGTCTCTTTGGTGCGGGGGTTGATACCCTGTCTTGCGGCGCGAGCCTTAACATCGAATGTACCGAAACCAACCAGCTGAACCTTTTCACCCTTCTTGAGTTCTTCAGCTACTACGTCAACAAAAGAAGCATATACCTTCTCGGCATCCTTCTTGGAAACGCCAGCCTTTTCTGCAATTGCTGCAATGAGTTCTGTCTTGTTCATTGGAACGTCCTCCTTGTAATTATATTCCACAGCCATAGGCTGTTGAATCCTTTATTTTCTGCTCCATATTCTTTCCGCCTCTGCAGAAGATATGCGAGCTATTTCTTCCCCTTTTTCGGCTTCCGCCTCAGCAAACCTTTCGGTGAACCTATCAGTGGCAGCCTGAAGCTGCTCTTCGGCATCCACTCCGCAGGCACGGGCTAAAGCTATCGCGGCAAAAAGCATATCGCCTATGGAATCCTTGCCGCCTTCAATAGCCATTCTGAGCCTTGCAGAAGCAACCTCTGGTGTATCGTTCAGTGCATCGGCCGCTTTAGCTGCCCTCTTTTGCACCTTTTGCGCTCTCATCGCCGCGGGGAAGGCGGCAGGAACGCTTTTTAATGTGTCTGTGGCGCTTTGCTGATGCTTTTCTTCCTTCTTTATGGCATCCCAATTATCCAGCACCTGAGCTGAATTCTCCACCTTCACATCACCGAAAACGTGGGGATGGCGAAGGATAAGCTTTTTGCAAATGCCATCGCAAACATCATCAAAATCAAATTCGCCACTCTCAACAGCTATCTGAGAATGGAAAACAACCTGCAGAAGCAGATCTCCCAATTCTTCGCACAGATCCACCGAATCGGATCTATCGATAGCATCGGCCACTTCGTAGGCTTCTTCCAAAAGATCCTTTCTTATGGAAGAATGGCTCTGCTCCCTATCCCAGGGGCAACCATCCTTGCCGCGAAGACGCGCCATAATGCTGAGCAAATCGGCAATATTGTATTTTTTAATACCCATTGAGCATATCACACCTTTTGGCTAAAATCAAGGTTGTTTACAAAGTTTTTAACTATTTTTGCCCATTTTTGTGAAAAATGACGAAACATTTCAGGAGATAAGGCGGCGTTTTTTCAGCCAAGCAGCCACTTTTTCGCCCTTGGGGAAGGATGCAACGTCTTCGTAAGAGATGGCTCTAAGCACCAAAAGCATTGCAATGTACACCACAGCAGCCGCTCCAATAGCAGCAACGGTTGTGATTCTGGAGCTTCCCATTATCTGCAACAGCAGCAATTGAACACCGAAAGCTACTCCGCCGCAGGCCAGCGCAGCTATCAGCGGCTTCACGAACACGGGCACGGCATCCACCCTAACGCCCGAATATTTAAGCAGGCTATAAAGGTTGGCCGAGAAGATAAAGATATAGCAAACCATTGTGCCTATGGGGGCACCCATAATATTGATGGACGGAATACCCACAAGTACGTAATTTATAATTATCTTGAGAGCCGCGCCAATTGCTATATTGCGCACGGGAACAGTCTGCTTGCCGATAGCCTGCAGCATATTTGTCATCGGCACCATCATGCCCGAGAACACTGCGGTGATGCCCAGCATCTGCAAAATCGGGGTGGCGATATTAAGTTCGTTCATCTCGTCTATAGAATAGAGCAGGCCCAGCACATTGCCCGAAACAGCGGCAATACCTAATCCGCAGGGCATAGCAATAAGGGCCGATATCTTAAGCACAGATTCCACACTGCCCTTAACTTCACCCTGCCTTTTGGCCGCCCATGCGGTAGCCAGGGCAGGAATAGCGCTCACGCCCAGCACCTGAGTGATAGTGGGCACCAGATTATAGATAGAATATGCAACACCCTTATAGCAGCCGTAAAGCATTGTGACAACCTTGCCGTTATCCAATTCCGGGGAGATATTATTGCCATACATATCCCTTACGATCTGCCCCGAATTTTCCATCACCACAGCCAGCTGGCGCTGCACCATTGTGACATCGATAAGGCTGGCAATATTGGTGGTGAGCGAGCCCAGCACCACGGGAATAGCTATGGAGATAAGCACCTTAAAGGTTTTTCTGCCCGAATCCGGCTCGGGAGAAGAGATCAACTGCTCGGGAGTGATAGTATCTCCCTTGCGGCGATGCTTTATAACAAGATAAAGCGCGCCCAGGGCCGAGCCCGCTGTGATACCAAGCAACGCGGCTGCGGCGGCATAAGGGGCAATAGCTATTTCCAAAGCTTTGGCGGTATCCCCCGCCGTGACGATCACTTCTTTGCCGAAAACCGTTCCCTTAGCAGCAAACTCACTGCGGCCCAACGTGACCGTGAGCAATGCACCTGCATATCCCACAAACAGTTTTCCTGCGGCTTCTATCACAGAAGAGATAGCCGTGGGATACATATTCTTAAAGCCTTCGTAGTATCCGCGATATGTGGACATTATGCAGCAGAAGAGAAGCGACGGTGCAATTATCAATATCCCCAGCAGGGAATCCTGATTGTGGGTGATAAGCACAAAGGGATAGGATGCAATAAGCATTATCACAAATCCTGCCAAACCGGTGGCCATAAACGTGCGGCGCACGACCTTTAGGTTCTGGCGCACGTCCTTATATCTCTCCTGAGCCAATCTTTCGGCCACAATTCGGGAAATAGCCACGGGAAGGCCCGCCATAGCCAAAGTGTAGATAGGCACATAAAGATCATAAGCCACCGAGAAGTAGCCCATACCAGTAACGCCTATAATGCTTGTGAGAGGAAGCTTGAAAATAGCACCTATCACCTTAACAATAGCCGTAGATATCATAAGCACGGCGGCTCCGTGAATAAAGCTTTGGCCGCTCATTGCCTTTTTTGAATTATTGTTGTTCACAGCATAGACTCCTTTTAGTTCCAGAGTTCTTCCACATCAAAGAAACCTTCCAGGCCTTCGGAAACGATCTGGAAGGCAGATTTATTGCACTGCTCCTTGGATTCGTTGTAAGTATCGGCGGCATCGGAATCGGCCGAATCGGATATCTGGCGAACAGCAATAAATCTTTTGCCCGCAAGATTGGCCACATAGGCTGCCGCAGCGCTTTCCATATCGCAGGCCATAGCATTCCAAAGCCTTTTTATTTTAGCGGCTTCGGCATCATCGCAAACAAAATGATCGCCGCTGGCCATCACACCGCATTTAACTTCCGGTGCAATATTGCAGAAATAGTTCATAAGTGTGTAGTCGCACTCGTAAACACTGGCCTGATCAGGCTTCATACCGGGCTCGTAGCCAATACCGGTAAGATCGAAATCGTGCTCGATATATTGCTCTCCGGCCACAACGTCTCCCGGCTCACAGCCCCAAAGGCCGCCCGAAAAACCGGTGTTGATAATAATATCGCATTCGTTTGCAAGCCAAGCAGCAGCCGCGGCGGCATTCACCATTCCGATTCCGCAAAGCACAGTCTGCACTTCTATTATGCCCCTATCGCCGGCAATCTTAAATGCGTGGCCCATTCTCGAATAAAAATCGCGCCTTTCGGCCAGATAATCTTCGGCATATTCCTGCACGGGCTCATATTCGCAGGTGTCGGCCACAATAATGCCTACTTTTAATACGTCCTTCATATTTGCTCTCCTATATATTCTTGCCGCATTTGCTGCAGAATTTGGCATCAGCAGGGGCAAAAGCTCCGCAAGCTGCACAGCGCTTGTGGCCTTTTGTGTTGGCAAGATTCTCGCTTTGCAGATCCAAGGCCTTATTAAGCCGTTCCAGCTTTTCAAACTCTTCGGCATAGCATTCGAAGATAGGATTATCTCTCTGTTCCCACACCGATCTGCCTATTCTGCAATACACTTCGTCTATTCTGTTGTTTATGCTGTTGATATCCATCTGGATCTTAGAGCCGGTGATGATATCCCCGACTTTCTTTTCTCCTGTTTGGAGAATGTCCTTAACCTCGGTTGTGAATTCTTCAAAGAATCCCATATAAAAACCTCCTTCAATATAGGTGGCGTTATTTATGTAATAATACCACACCCTGCCGTATATTACAATAAAATGTTACGTAAGTGTGCGCGCCTTCACGGAATCTGCATATTCCGTGGGCGACATACCCGATAAATTACGAAACTGCCTGGAAAAATAATGCTGGGATGAATAGCCTAATTTTTCGGCAATCTGAGCAAAATTCAGATTTTGCTCCCTTATCATAAGTTTAGCACGATTTATTCGGCAGACATTATAATATTCCATTGCCCCCTTGCCCATTTTGCGGCGGAAAAGGGATTTAACAGCCGATGGGCTGAGAGAAAAATAGCGGCATATATCCTCAAAGCGGAGACGCTTTTCTATTCCGCTTTCTATAAAAGCGCAGATGCGGGCCATAAGTTCGTCGTCGTTGTTGGCACGATGAAGCAAGCGATCGGATTCGGGAGCGGCATCGCTATTGTAGCGCACAAGGCGTATGAGCAACAGCTCCAGATTCAATTTTATCATCTGCTCACAGCCAAATCGTTGCCCTTCCTTGCGCTGGAGGCAGCTTGTGTAGAAATCATCCATAGGCGAGCTGAATGCCTGCTGTGCTTCGGATATAATTCCTGCAAGAAGATTCTTTATCTTCTCACCGCAATCTATCACCTTTCCGCTTATGGAATATAAAATATCGTCTCGGCAAATAAAGCTCACTATCACAGAATTGGGGGCGCTAACACCATTGCAACGAATATTGTGATATTCCATTGGCTTGTGAATATACATCTGCCCCGTGTGAAGCACCACGTCCTTGGCATCGGCTGTGATTATGGCTTCACCCTTATCAATATAAACTATTTCCCAAAAATCGTGCATCTCGCCCGAAAAGGCAAAGTCTTTGGTATATTCAAAATAATGCACCGTCACGATCTCATCCACGCTTATCTCGCGGCGCAAAGCAGTCTTTTCATATTCCATAATCCAACCTCCTTTACTTGATTTTACTACACAGCAGCACCGTTTTCAAGACCAAAAGTGCAAATATCACGCCCAAAATTGCATAGAAAACGGCCTGTTCTGCCACTATAATATATTTGTAGTGGCATTTTGTGCCGAAATACGCCTTTCGGGCATAACCGAAAAGGCAAATCACGGAGGTAAAATTATGAAGGTTTACGGAATAGATGTAGAAATAAAGAACGTTCCCGTGCTGCACAAGGATTTCGTTCCTATGGGCGCATTCAACAAGGCTTTCCTCAAAACAGCCGATAAAGACATTGCTATTGCTGTTGAGCGCAACGATAGCCTTGTCTATGTTTACCGCACAAAGATCCACGGCACCGAGGCTATGGCAGATGCCGATAACTTCTATGTGGAAAGAATGGTTAAGTTCCTGCTTTGGGCTGTTGGCGGCTTCAGAGTCACTATCTACGGTTCCGATAAGGTTGCCGAATTTGTAAAGGCCACCTACTGCAAGGGCGGCAAAAGAGCATTTGATGCCGAAAAGATGGGTATGGTGTTTGAGCACGAGTTCGAAGTGCTTTCCGGCGCTCTGGAGAATGCCCCCCAGACTAAAGAGGCACCCAAATCTATCGGCGGTCACATTGAAGGCTGCCGCATCGGCTTCGATGCAGGCGGAAGCGATCGCAAGGTTTCGGCCGTTATCGATGGCGAAGTAGTCTACAGCGAAGAAGTCGTTTGGAATCCCAAGATCACCAGCGATCCTATGTATCATTTCGATGGCATTGTCACTGCTCTTAAAACAGCCGCATCCAAAATGCCCCGTGTTGATGCAGTTGGCATCAGCTCCGCCGGTATTTATATCAATAATAAGACTCGCCTTGCTTCTCTCTTCGTGGCAGTTTCTCCCGAAGATTTTGATAAGCACGTGAAGAATATCTATGAGAACGCCGTGAAAGAGCTGGGCGCAGATATCCCCTTCGAAGTTGCCAACGATGGTGACGTAACTGCTATCGCAGGTGCCGCCGAGCTGAACGACAATTGCGTGCTCGGCATTGCAATGGGCACCAGCGAGGCCGTTGGCTACGTTGATGGCGAAGGTCACATCAAGGGTTGGCTCAATGAGCTCGCTTTTGCTCCCGTAGATGCCCAGTATGATACATCCATTGATCCCTGGTCGGGTGATAACGGCGTTGGCGCCACCTATTTCTCCCAGGATGCTGTGGCACGTCTTGCTCCCGCAGCAGGCATCACTCTGGCCACCGATCTCACCCCCGCCCAGAAGCTTAAGGAGGTTCAGAAGCTTTCCGAGGCCGAGGCAGAAAACGCTCTCCAGATCTTCGAATCCATCGGTTGCTATCTTGGCCACACCCTGGCTTACTACAGCACCATCTACGATATAAAGAACCTGCTTCTCTTAGGCCGCGTAATGTCGGGCAAGGGCGGCGATATGATCGTTAAGTGCTGCCGTCAGGTGCTGGATACCGAATATCCCGAGCTTTGCATCAATATTGCGCTTCCCGATGAAAAGAATCGCCGTGTTGGCCAGAGCGTGGCCGCGGCTTCTCTTCCCCAGTAATTTATAAAGGAGATAGAACAATGGCTAAAGTTTCCGCACATTATATTGCAAAGAAATTCAATTTCCACGGTTACCTTACACTCGTGGAGCAGTACGGCAGCGGTCACATCAACGATACCTACCTTGTTGAGTGCAACGAAAAGCCCCGCTACATACTCCAGAGATTGAACAACAACGTGTTCAAGAATATCCCCGCTCTTATGGAGAACGTTTTTAATGTCACCACCTTCCTTCGCAAGAAAGTGGAAGCCGCAGGAGGCAACCCCCTTCGCGAGTGCCTTATCCCTGTGCTGACATTGGAAGAAAAACCTTTCTACGTGGATGAAAACGGCGACTATTGGCGTGCATTCGTGTTCGTGGAAGAAGCTATCAGCTACCAGACTATCGATACTCCCAAGCAGTTCTATTCTTCCGCAAGGGCTTTCGGTAAGTTCCAGAACATGCTGCGTGATTATCCCGCAGCCACCCTGCACGAAACTATTCCCAACTTCCACAACACCGCAGTGAGATTTGAGAATCTGGAAAAGGCCATTGCGGAAGATATGGCAGGCAGAGCCGAAGAAGTGGCCGATGAGATCGCTTTTGCTCTCGCACGCAAGGCCGACACCTCCGTGCTTGTGGATAAAATTGCCGAGGGCAAACTTCCCCTCAGAGTAACCCACAACGACACCAAGCTCAACAACGTTATGCTTGATCCCGTCACCTTCGATCCCCTGGCTGTTATCGATTTGGACACAGTAATGCCCGGCCTTTCTCTTTATGATTTCGGCGATTCCATTCGTTTCGGCGCTACCCATGCCGCTGAAGACGAACAGAATCTCGAAAAGGTCTACTGCGATCTGGAGCTTTTCGAAGAATACGTGAAAGGCTTCCTGCAGGAGTGCGGAGACGTGCTCACCGAGGAAGAGATTAATCTCCTTCCCTTTGCCGCCAAGATCATGACTTATGAGTGCGGTATCCGTTTCCTGACCGACTATCTCCAGGGTGACACCTACTTTAAGACACACTATCCCAAGCAGAACCTTTATCGCTGCCGCAACCAGTTCAAGCTGGTTGCCGATATGGAAGCCAAGGCCTCCGATATGGCTGCTATTGTGGCAAAATACACAAAATAAATCAGCACTAATTATGCAAAATACCTGCGAAAAATTTTCGCAGGTATTTTTTTGCTTTTTTTACTAAAATTATCTAAATTTTGCTTGCTAATTTTGGTCTTCTCTTATATACTGTGTCATAGGTAGATTCTGCGCCCTATATTTAGTTTTTGGCTTAGAATTAACCGTTTTTAAGGAATATATAAATTGATCTTTGGAGGAAACGACATGGACTACAAACCCGAAAAATTCTCGCTCGGTTGTAACTACTGGGCATCCAACGCAGGCGTTAATATGTGGAAGGAATTCGATGAAGCTGTTATCGATAAGGATCTCAAGCTTCTGAAGGAGCACGGATGCGACACTCTTCGCGTGTTCCCCCTTTGGTCCGATTTCCAGCCCCTTTTCAAGACCAAGGGCAACGGCAGTGATTACCGCTTTGAAAACGATGAACCCCTGCCCTTCACCGAAGCAGGCCAGGCAGGTGTGAGCGAGGAAATGCTCCAGAAGTTCGAGCGCTTCTTGCTTCTCACTCAGAAATATGATTTCAAGGTTATGGTCAGCCTTTGCAACGGCTGGATGAGCGGCCGCCGCTTCATCCCCAACGCATTTGAATACTGCGGCGATCTCACCGATCCCGAATTCACAAAATGGACCATTCGTTTCATCCGTGTTATGGTTAAGCGTTTCCGCCATCATCAGAACATTTTTGCATGGGAACCCGGCAATGAGACTTCCGTTATCGGTTCCAACGGCAGCCGCTTCTGGATATGGTCTCACAACGTTTGCGGCGAGATCCGTTCTCTGGATCCCACCCGCCCCATCTTCTGCGGAAGCCACGGTATGCAGGCCTTTGGCGGCAACAGAGCCGATGAAATGGGTGAGCTCTTCGATGTTCTCACCACTCATCCCTATCCTTATTGGACTCCTCTCTGCTTCACCGATAACATCACCTGGTTTAAGACAGAGATGCACTCCCTTGCAGAGTCTTGTATGTATGCCGACCTTAGTGGCAAGCCCTGTATTGCCGAAGAAGTGGGCACCCTTTCCGATATGGTATGCTGCGACGATGTTGCAGGCCAGTACGTGCGTGCTCTTTTCCATTCCCTTTGGGCTAATGGCTACAACGGTTTCTATTGGTGGTGCTCTGCCGATCAGAAGCATCTCACCTATCCCCCCTACGACTGGTGTGCTTGCGAGCGCGAGCTCGGCCTTTTCCGAAGCGATTATTCCGCAAAGCCCGTAGCTTTGGAAATGAAGAAATTTGCCGAAGAATTCCTTCCCAATGCTCCCGTGCTCCCCGAAAGGCAGAGAGATGCCGTTTGCATCCTTTCCCACGATCAGAACACCTGGTCCACTGTTTACGGCTCTTTTATGCTGGCTAAGCAGGCCGATATTGATCTCCGCTTTGCCAACTGCGATAAAGAGATCCCCTATGCCAACGTTTATATGATGCCCTGCCTCAACGGCGGCGTTTCCGTGCCGCTTCGCACCTGGAAGGAAGTTCTCCGCAGAGTTGCAGAAGATGGTGCTGTGCTCTACGTTTCTATGAACGATGCTCTGCTGGCTTCTATGGAAGATATCTTCGGCACCAAGATCATGTTCAACCGTCAGCGCCGCAACCACGGTGTTGCCATCACCATGAATGAGACCGGTGAAGTATTCAATATGACTTCTCCCAGAGCTCTCGGTATGGCTCTCACCGATTCGGCAAAAGCCATTGCCACCGAGGCCGATGGTTCTGCCGCATTCGTTGTGAACAACTATGGCAAGGGTAAGATCTTCTTCCTGCCCTTCGCACTTGAAAATTATATTGCTGAAGTTCCCTCTGCTTCCAGAGTGGCTGAAGGCGCCGAATACTATCACATCTATCAGATCGTGACCGAAGGCGCTGTTGATCGCAGGATCTCCGGCAAGACTAACCCCTATGTTGGCATCACCGAGCATAAGATAGACGACAACAGCTACTACGTAGTATTTGTGAACTATGAAGATGCTCTTGATGACTTCAAGGTAAACCTTAAGGATGGCTGGGTTGTGGATAAGGTTGTTTACGGCACTGTAAACGGCACCGAGGGCACACTCAATGTTCCCATGGGCGACCGCACCTCCACCACCATCATCATTAAGAAAAAGTAATCAAAGGAGAACAAGAAATGCGTAACGAAATTAAGCTTATCAGCTCTATGGAAAAAGTCTTCTCCGATATGAGAAGGGGCGATTTCAGAGAGCACAAATATCAGACCGCTCTTAAAGGCGAATACGTTTCTTTCCAGGTTGTGCTGAACACCTACGACGTAGGCCGTTCGCTCCACCTGCACGCTCAGGCAGAATCCCCCCTTGGCAAGTGCGATATTTGGGAAGTTGGCGAAGTTCCCGCTCAGTTGCCTACCTACGAAGGCTGCGCTCTTGGCGATACATTCGATCCTTATTATCTCCGTTGCAAGCCCGGCCTTTATCCCGACCCGCTCTACAGCACCTGCGATGAAGGTTTCCGCCTTCCCTGGGGTCAGTCTAAGGCTGTTTGGGTTCGCATTAAGGTTCCCACCGATGCAAAGCCCGGCGAATATCCTGTAACCGTTAAGGTGCAGAAGGTTAGCGAATACGAAGAGATCGAGCAGATTCTGGAAGACACTTTCACAATCCGTGTTATCGATGTAGAACTTCCCAAGTCTGATTATCTCTACAGCCAATGGATTCACTACGATTGCCTTGCCACCTACTACAACGTGCCTGTATTCAGCGAAGAGCATTGGGAAATCATTGGCAACTTCTTTGAAAATGCTGTAGAATATGGTATGACAGCTTGCTTCACTCCCCTTGTAACTCCTCCTCTGGATACTCAGGTTGGCACCGAAAGGCCTACAGTTCAGCTTGTTGACGTAACGGTCGAGAACGGCAAGATGACTCTTGGCTACGAAAAGATGGATCGCTTTGTTGATCTTGCTCTTTCCAAGGGCTTCACTCAGTTTGAGCTCAGCCACCTCTTCACCCAGTGGGGTGCAACCTCTGCTCCTAAGGTAATGGCCACCGTGGATGGCGAATATAAGAGAATCTTCGGCTGGGAAACTCCCTCCGCATCTCCCGAATACATTGCCTTCCTGCGCCTGCTCATCACCGAGACTAAAGAATACTTCCGCAAGCGTGGATTGCTGGATAAGTGCCTGTGGCACATTTCCGATGAGCCCGGCCTTGAGCACATTCCCAACTACTTGAAGGCCCGAGAAGGCATCAACGACCTTCTTGCTGATGTTGTTACAACCGATGCTGTAAGCAAGTATGAATTCCTTGAGCAGGGCCTTATCAAGTCCCCCATCGTTGGTATCGATCATTTGGAGCCCTTCTTTGAGCACGATGCTAAGAATTTCTTCACCTACTACTGCTGTGGCCACGACAAATATGTTTCCAACCGCTTCTATGCAATGCCTTCGGCAAGAAACCGTATCCTTGGCCTGCAGCTTTATAAGTACAACCAGATCACAGGCTTCCTGCAGTGGGGCTACAACTTCTACTACACCCAGTATTCCAGAAAGGCTATCAACCCCTTCCTGGTAACTGATGCGCACTGCGCATTCCCTGCCGGCGACTCCTTTATGGTTTACCCCGGCGAAAATGGCAAGCCCATCCCCTCGCTCCGTCAGGTAATCTTTATGGAAGGTCTGCAGGATATGGCCGCTCTCAAGCTGCTTGAAACTGTTATGCCCAGAGAAGAGATCATTGCCTGGCTGGATGCACGTTGCGGCAAGGGTGGTCTTCAGTTTAAGAAATACCCCTGCGATAACCACGGCGAATGGGCTATGGAGACTCGTGAGCTCATCAACAAGATGCTGGAAGAAAAGCTTGCTAAGTAATTTATTCCTATATATCAAAAGACCTAAGCCGTTTGGCTTAGGTCTTTTTCTATTGCAGATCGCTTTTTCTATAAGATATTGGAGAGCAGCCCATAATATTGCGGAATGTGAGCCCGAAATGCTGGCGGGAAGCGAAGCCGCATTCCAGCGCAATCTCGGTGGTATCCATATCGCTGTTGCGGAGCAGAAAACAGGCCTTCTCTATTCGCAACTTATTGGCATAATCGGTAATCGTGGCACCCGTATGCTTCCTAAAAAGATTTTGCAGATAGGATACGTTTACACCAATTTCCTTAGCCACTCGCGGCACGGAAATCTTTTCATCGCAATGATGCACTATATAATCCTTTGCCCGTTTCACGTAGGCTAAGCCACCGCCGCTTTTCCTGCCTTCGTTCCAAAGGCGGCCTATAAGGATAAGCAGGCGGTTCATCAGTATCTCAGACATGTATCCGTCACCCACCGTCTGCTGCTCGCGCACTAAATCCCGCAAAGCAGGATAAACTGATCCATCATCTGTATATATCTCACATTCAGCCTCTATAGCCTTTTCCACCCCGGGCATAGAATAAGCCTTGCTCACATCAAAACCTTGCGGATGGTTCATAAAGAACTCAAGATTTGTGATATCGGCCTTATCGGCACTAAGGGCGTGAGGCACTCCCTTGCCCAGCACGATAAACTGGCCTGTTTCCAAGATCTTACGCCCCATCGGAGTGGATACAACGCACTGACCCGACAAAACATACATTATCTCAACATCGTCGTGGGAGTGATAGGCTTTCATAATAAAATTTTCAAATTTCTTTTTGTAATAATAGCCAATATAAGCCGAAGTCATTCCTCTCACCTCTGTTTTGATTTTACCACCAAAATAAGAAAAAGCAAGAATTTATTGCAAATTTTCCAAATATGCAATATTTTATTCCACATTTTATTCTCTCTAATTGTATATTAAAAACATAAATAAGAGGAGTTGATTTTTGTGGTAGTAAAAACACCCCCTATGGGATTCAACACATGGAATACCTTTGCTAAAGATATCAGCGATCAGCTTATGCGCGAAACCGTGGATAAAATGGCCGAAATGGGCTATAAAGACTACGGATACGAATATATCGTTATCGACGATTGCTGGGCTGAAAGAAAGCGAGACGAAAACGGCAGATTAGTGCCCGATAGAGAGAAGTTCCCCAACGGAATTAAGGCTGTTGCCGATTATATTCATTCCAAGGGTTTTAAGTTTGGCATTTATTCCTGCGTGGGTAATCTCACCTGCGAAGCCTATCCCGGATCTTTTGAGCACGAGTTTATCGATGCACAGACCTTTGCCGAGTGGGGTGTAGACTACTTAAAATTCGATTATTGCTTCAAGCCCAACACCGAAAACGGAGATCTGCTTTATAAGAGAATGGCCCTCGCTCTTGCTAATTGCGGCCGCGATATTCTTTTCAGCGCCTGCAACTGGGGTGCCGACGACAGCGTTCGTTGGATAAAAGAGACCGGTGCCCATATGTGGCGCAGCGGCTCCGATATTAAGGAAAATTGGCAGTCTATTAAAGATATCTATCAACGTCAATTTGATCTTATCCCCTATTGCTCCCCCTCCTGCTTCAACGATATGGATATGCTGGTCGTCGGTATGAACGGCAAGGGGGCTCAGTCTCTCGGCGGTTGCACCATTGAAGAATACCGCACCCACTTTTCTATGTGGAGTATGTTTGCCTCTCCCCTTATGATTGGTTGCGATGCCAGAAACGTGGACGAAGAAAGCTACGCCATTATGACTAATAAGGACGTTATCGCCATCAACCAGGACGAAGGCTGCTGGCAGCCCTACAAGGTTGAAGGCACCGGCTGCTCCAGTTCTTATGCAGATATTTGGATTCGCCATCTTGCCAACGGCGATATTGCCATTGGTATGTTCAATCTCCAGGATGGCGGCACACGCGGCTTCCTGCCCTTCACTTCCATCGGTCTTAACAGATCGTGCAACCGTGGCCTACAGCTTAAAGACCTTTGGACAGGTGAAGATCTGGGCACCTTTGAGGATTACTTCCTTTCCGAATGGATCCCTGCTCACGGCTGCAAAATGTTCCGCGCCAAGGTGGTTGAACTTTAATGAAATGCATTCAATGCGAAGCCACGCTCTCTCGTGATGATATCGGCCTACACAAAAAGTTGGTGGATAGAGCCGCCGAAAAAGACTTTATGTGCAAAGCCTGCCAGGCAAAATATTTCAATGTGGATATTGCCCTGCTGGATAAGAAGATAGAAGACTTCAAATATCAGGGTTGCCTGCTTTTTTGCTAACAAAAAAATCCCCAAGCCATGGGTTTCGAGATTTTGATTTTTGGAATTATTCTGCTGTTTCTTCAGCAACCTCAGCTGCCTCCTCGGCAACTTCGGCAGTCTCTTCGGCAGACAGTTCGGGCAGCAGAGCACGGATAGAAAGGCTTACGCGCTTCTTATCCAGATCAATATTAATGATCTTGGCTTCTACTTCCTGGCCAACACTGAGCTCATCAGCGGGCTTTTCGATTCTGCGATTGGAGATCTGGGAAATGTGGATAAGACCATCCACACCGGGGATAACTCTGGCAAATGCGCCATAGGTTGTGAGGCTGAGAATCTTCACGGTAACAATGTCGCCAATCTGATACTGCTCCTGAAGCTTAACAAAGGGGTTGTCCTCTGCTTTGCGATAGCCCAGGGATACCTTCTTCTTTTCGGTGTCCAGAGCCTTTACGTAAACTTCAACAGTATCACCAACATTCATAACCTCGGAAGGATTCTTGATCCTTGCCCAAGACATCTCGGAGATGTGAACCATACCATCCACTCCGCCAAGATCTACGAATGCGCCGTAGCCGGTGAGAGACTTAACAGTGCCGGTGAACTTATCGCCAACAGCAACGTTGCTCCAGAACTTCTCCGCAAGCTCCTTGCGCTGCTCACGGGAAACCGACTTAATGGAGCCGATAGCCTGGCGACGACGGCCGATATCGATGATGCGGAAGGAAACGTTCTGGCCTTTGAGCTCTTCCAGAGAATCATTCCTTGCAACACCTGTCTGGGATGCGGGAATGAACACGCGAACACCGTTGGTAACAGCGATAACGCCGCCCTTGATGATCTCGGAAACAGTGCCTTCGATAATAGCACCGGATTCCTTAGCATCCACAATGGTGTTCCAGTTGGCGCTCACATCATAGCGGCGCTTGGAAAGAAGAACTGTGCCTTCCTGGTCGTTTGTCTTCATAAGGATAAGATCCAGAACATCGCCCACATGAACTTCGTCCATAATTTTGGCGTTGGGATCGTTGGAATATTCGCTGCTGGGGATATAACCGGTGTGTTTACGACCGATATCTACCTGTATTTCAGTGGGGCTTACAGCCAGAACAGTACCCTTAACCCTCTGGTCGGTATTCATTCCGCTGAGCGATGCCTCCAGTGCCTCCTCAAAAGTCATTTCCTCAAAGGATTTCTGCTGAACCTCTACAGTTTCAGCTGCCTCATTTTCGGGGGCGAGCTCCATGGCCTGCTCCACATTCAATTCGGCATTTACTACGTTTTCAGACATTTGCTTAAGAACCTCCTTTATTATACACGCAGGAGTAGATGCCCCTGCGACAACACCAATATCTCCAAACCCTTTCAGCATTTGGGGCTTGAGCTCGCCCACTGTTTCTATGTGCCATGTGTTTTCACACATACTGCTGCACACGTCTTTAAGCTTAACAGTGTTTGAGCTGTGGCGTCCGCCAATAACTATCATTGTGCCGCATTCCTGCGCCAACTGCTTTGCTTCTTGTTGACGATTGGACGTTGCACTACATATTGTATCAAAGAACTTTCCGTTTGTATAGAGTTTTTTGAAATTTTCCTGAAATTTTTGCCACAAAGTTGCATTAAAGGTGGTTTGCGCCACCATACTAACGGGAGTTTGCGCCAATTCGGGCTCTTTTTCCAGAATTTGCTCCATTTCTTCGGGTGTGGCAAACACATAATATCGGCCGTTCACATGGCCCGCAATGCCCTTAACTTCGGAATGGTTGGCATCGCCCGCTATAAAGACCACCCTGTCCTCGGCCGATTCTCTGGCAACGATCTTGTGAATCTTACCCACGTAGGGGCAGGTGGCATCCACCACCTGAAGCCCGAGTTCTTCGGCTTTTTTATAAACCGAAGCCTCTACTCCGTGAGAACGTATCACCAGTATTTCATCGGGCGCTACTTCTTCCACGGAATCAACCGTTCTTGCACCCCTTTTTGCCAAGGATTCCACAAGCTGTGAATTATGAATTATCTCACCCAACGTGCAGACTTTTTTTCCTTCGTTGAGCAGATTTTCCACCATCTCCACAGCGCGATTCACGCCGAAGCAGAAACCTGCCGTTTTAGCCAAGCGGATATTTCTCAATGCCCTGCCTCCCAAAGAATTGTGATCTTGCTCATAATAAGCTCTGTGATCCTGCGAAGCTCTGCGCGGCTCATATCAGCCATACGAAACTCTTCGGCCGCCACGGGAGCCCCATAGCGCATCGTGGTCTTCTGAAAAAGCGGCAACTTAGTAGTCTTGTGATACACCGCCGAAGGCACAACCGTGGCACCTGTCTGTGCTGCGATCACCGCCACACCCGATTTTGCCTTACCGGGCCTGCCTTGATGATTGCGGGTGCCCTCGGGGAATATTCCCAAAAGCTTGCCTTCTTCCACTATCCTTTTAGCGGTTTCAATAGCGGCTGCTCCACCCTTTTTCCTATCCACGGGGAAAACGCCCATTTTTCGCATAAACCAGGCAATAATCGGATTTTTGAATATCTCGGCCTTGCCCATAAAATATATCTGCCTGGGGCAACTAACAACAAGAAATGCAATATCTGTAACCGATGTGTGATTACAGCAAAGCACTGCGCCACCGCTCAAAGGGATGTTTTCCACTCCCTTAGCCTTATAGGGAAAAAGAAGCTTCACAATAGGAGTGGCCACTGCGCGCCAAAACCCGTAGAAACGGGTCATCCTTCTTTCCTTGCTCATAATCTCTCCTTAATGGTGTTCAGCAGAAGTTCACAGGCACCTTCAAAGGTAAAGCCTGTGGTATTGATTATCACAGAGCCTTCGGCAGGCTTTAAGGGTGCGATGGGGCGATGGGAATCGTTGTAGTCCCTTTCCTTCAGATCGGCCAGCACAGCCTCATAATCGGCCTCCATGCCCTTGGCTACCATTTCATCGTAGCGGCGGCGAGCTCTGTCTTCGGGATCGGCTGTGAGAAATATCTTTATTTGAGCCTGAGGCAGCACCACAGTGCCGATATCTCGACCATCCATCACCACGTTGTAGCGGCAAGCCAGATCACGCTGGCAATTAAGCAAATAAGCTCTCACGCACTTCACAGCCGAGGAGCGGGAAGCCATCATAGAGACCTCGGGCGTGCGGATAAGATCGGTAACGTCTTTATCGTTCAGGAACATATGCTGCTCGCCATCAATAAAGCGCAGGTCCACCTTAATATCGGGCAGAGCGGCTTCAATAGCGGCTTCATCATCGGCGGCAATACCTGCATTCAGCAGATGCAGGGCCACGGTGCGATAAAGGGCTCCTGTATCCACATAGATAAAGCCGAGTGCCTTGGCCACGTGCCTGGAGATCGTGCTTTTTCCTGCTCCTGCAGGTCCATCAATTGCAACAGAAATCATAATATGTATCCCCCCATATTTATTCGGCTGCGGCGCCTTTTCCGGCGGCCGCGCCCGTTGAGAATGCTATTTGCAGATTATATCCGCCGGTCACTGCGTCTACATCCAACACTTCACCTGCGAAGAATAATCCTTTCATCAGCTTGGATTCCATTGTTTTAGGATCAACCGACGAAACGTCTACACCCCCGGCGGTTACTACCGCTTCGGAAATATCCCTTGTGCCCACAACGGATAAGGGCAAATTCTTAAGCAAAGCCACCAGATCTTTTCTCTGCTTTTTGGTGATGCTGTGGGCCTTGGTGGTGGGTTCAATACCCGAAAGTGCCACAACAACGTCTATAAGCCGCCTGGGCAAAAGATCATCCAGCGCGTTGCAGAAATCCTTATTGCGCTTTTCTTCCAGATCGCGAAGAATGCGTTTATCCAACATTTCTTCATCAAGTCCGGGCTTTAGATCAATAAGCACCGAATTGCTTAAGCCTTCTTTATAATAGGTGGAAGCGCTGAGCACCAGCGGGCCACCAACACCTGAAGACGTGAAGAGCATCTCGCCCAACTGCTTATACACACATTTGGAATCCACAAGATAGGAAAGCGAAACGTTTTTAAGGCTTAAGCCTTCCAGCATGCCGCACCATTTTTCCAAGCAATCCAGCGGCACCAAGGATGCTCTGGGTTCCACTATGGAATGTCCCGCTTTTTGGGCAAAGCGATAGCCATCGCCTGTGGAGCCTGTGAGCGGATAGGAAAGCCCGCCTGTGGCAATTATCACGTTATCGGATTTAAGCACTTCACCGTTTGCCAGTTTCACGCCAACGGCGGAGCTGTTATCGGCCACAACCGACCTTACAGGCTGAAAGATAAACTTCACACCGCAATCCTTGGCATATCCCACAAGAGCGTTGGCAATATCGGAAGCCTTATCGGAAACGGGAAACACTCTGTTGCCGCGCTCTGTCTTGAGCGGCACACCCAACCCCTCGAAGAAATCCATAGTATCCTGAGGAGTGAATGCCGAAAAAGCCGAATAGAGAAATTTCGGATTGCTTCGCACAGCCGAAAGCAACTGTTCCCTATCGCAATTATTGGTAACATTGCACCGGCCCTTACCCGTTATCTTCAATTTTCTGGCAGGCTGCGGATTCTTTTCGGCCACAAGCACGCTGTTGCCGCCCATAGCGGCCGAGATCGCCGCCATAAGCCCCGCAGGGCCCGCGCCCACCACAATAGTTTTCTTTTCCATATAGATCAATCACTTTATAAGTTTTTTCACTCTGGGGTGAAGCATTATCACGTAGTAGGATATCACCCTTGTTGCGCCCATATCATACACGGCAAAAACAATATTGCCGGCCGCCAAAAGAGCAGGTGCCGTGGCTGCCCCCAATGGGGAGGACACAAATTCTGCAAACGGAATCTGCAACACAAAGACCGAAAGCGCCGCATAGGCCGCCACCGCCAAGTTAAACAGCACAAATTTTGCCAAATATTCCAGCCAACGCTTCTTCATCCGCTCGCACAAAGCCTTAATAATGGGATAATATCCGAAGAAAAGTACGAACAAAAGCTTGGCTTCGCTTTCGGCCGTGAGCAACACCACAACCGAAGCACTGAAATAAGTAGCCAGCGCCCAAGGAAATGAGATTTCCACCATAGGCACTATTATAAGCAGACCTGCAATGGCAGGCACAGCATAAGTAAGATAAGGGAAATAGGCCGCCAGCATCACAACTGCCGCCAGAGCCGCAATTATGCCGCCCAGAGCGATCTTTCCTGCGTAACGCACCTCTCGTTTGCCGCCCATCAGCAACAACTGATAAGATCGCCGCCCATACATTCGCAGCAGCAATCAGCACAAATAAGACCCTGGCACACGTCGCAAGAATTGCATCCACCGCCGTAGGTTGTGCGATATCCGCCGGGAGCATAACCTGCACGGCCGCGCTGAATGTGATTGAGCGCCTGGCGATATTCGGGATTGGAAGGATCCATTCTGCAGGCATTGCTCATGCTGGCATAAGCAGCATCAAACCACCCGCGGCGATAAAGCACGGTGCCGTTCAAAAAATACCATTCCGCGTCACGATTGCCCACCGGCACACCGTCTAATATCTCCTGAGCTTCCTCCAATCGGCCCGAAGCAATAAGGGCGCGCACATCGGGGAAGGAGCTGTTGGCGCTGTAGCCTGCATCCTGCTGCTTCTTCTTGCGGCCGCTGCGAGTTGCCATAATGGCATCGTAGGCTTCGTTTATCTCCTTCATTTTATCCTCAGCCAGATCGGCTAAAGGATTGTTTTCATAATTATCGGGGTGATATTTTCTGGCAAGCTCCCTATAAGCATTCTTCACTTCTTCATCGGAAGCATTTTTAGATACTCCTAAAACTTCATAAGGATCTCTCATTTTTCTTCCACTCCTTCTTATCCAAAATATCTGCCTGGGCATTCTTTAGCCCAAGGTAAAGTATGTTTTCCAATATTCCGCCAAAGCGCTTAATATCCAGCAGCTGGTAGGCTGCGGCTGCTTCGGCGAAGCAATTATTAAGCAGCGGCATTGATCTTTCTTTTATATCGGCCCCTTCGGGGCCAAAGGGATTAAAATTGCCGTTTTTCATATCTTCGGGGTAATCCTCGGCGGCATCGATAAGATATATCCACTTGCCAAGGCAATATCCCATTCTCTGAAGCACTCGGGCCGAACTTTCAGCCCCCGTGAGGCAGCAAAGCTTGCCCAGCATTATTGCCGTGGGCTCGGCGGCCATATCCACCGACACACTCTCACCCTTTTCCGCCGCGCATTGAGCGGCGTAATATTCGGCTGCAATATTTTCTATTTCGGGATAATCAGCTGCTGCTTTTTTGTGGCCTCGGCCGGCCATTAAGTAAAGCAAGCTGTAGGTCAACTTCTTTATCCCTTTTTCATCGGCTTTATTATCTTTTAATTTATAATAAAGCAATATAGCCGAAGCAGCGGCAGCCAATCGAAAGGCTTCTCCCTCACCGCCGCAGATATATGAGCATTTCTTTAGTGGGTTCACAACGCATCTGCCCTTTTTGGCACAGGGCTCGGTTTCATTCTGAGCAAGGGAAAGCAGGGCCAGAAATGTGAAATCGTAGCTCAATGTCATTCGGGCAATAAACCCATAGCGCCTGCCCGATTCCTTGCAAAGGGTGCAATAAACGGCCTTATAGAGCTCGTATTCTTTTATTTTCAGTTCACCCTTGGCTGTCTTGATATATCCAAACATAGCCTGCCTCCTTCCCCATATATTCTATCAAATGCCCACCCAAATGGGTGAACAATATATTAACTTGCTATTTAAGCAGCTTGGCGAGATATTCGCCTGTGAAGGAGCGCTTACATTTCACGATCTGCTCGGGAGTGCCTTCAAAAATGATTGTTCCGCCGCCATCGCCGCCCTCGGGACCAAGATCTATAATGTGGTCTGCATTCTTCACCACGTCCAGATTGTGTTCTATCACCACAATGGTGTTGCCCGAATCGGTAAGTGCATTCAACACCTGCAGCAATCTTTTCACGTCGTCGGTGTGCAGGCCGGTTGTGGGTTCATCCAGAATATACATAGTGCGGCCCGTGGCTCGCTTCTGGAGTTCGGATGCCAGCTTAACTCTCTGGGCCTCACCGCCCGAAAGTGTGGTGGCAGGCTGGCCAAGCTTGATATAGCCAAGGCCCACGTTATGAAGAGTATCCAGTTTGCGGAATATCTTGGGCACCGCACGGAAGAATTCTCTTGCCTCTTCCACAGTCATTTCCAGCACGTCGAATATGCTTTTACCCTTATATTTCACTTCCAGAGTCTCTCTATTATATCTGCTGCCGCCGCAGACCTCGCAGGGCACGTAGATATCGGGCAAAAAGTGCATTTCTATCTTCTTAATACCGTCGCCCTCGCAGGCTTCACAGCGTCCGCCCTTAACGTTGAAAGAAAATCTTCCTGCCGAATAGCCCCTTGCCTTGGCATCGGGTGTGGCAGCAAAAAGTTCTCGTATATCATTGAACACACCGGTGTAGGTGGCAGGATTGGATCTGGGCGTGCGGCCGATAGGAGCCTGATCGATATTGATCACCTTATCCAGATGCTCCACACCATCGATTCCATCACATTTTCCTGTGATGCGCTGGGCTTTGTTGAGCCTTACAGCCAGATCTTCATAAAGTATATCGTTCACAAGAGAGGATTTGCCCGAGCCCGATACACCCGTGACACAGATAAATTTACCCAAGGGAAATTTAACCGTGATATTCTTTAGATTGTTTTCTCTCGCACCGCGCACGGTGATAAACTTGCCGTTGCCTTCCCTGCGCTTTTTAGGCACGGGGATAGTCTTTTTGCCCGAAAGATATTGGCCGGTGATGGATTCTTCACACTTCATTATCTCTTCGGGTGTGCCTGCGAAAACGATCTCGCCACCGTGAATACCCGAACCGGGGCCCACGTCTACAATAAAATCGGATGTGCGCATAGTATCTTCATCGTGCTCCACCACAATAAGGGTGTTGCCCAGATCTCTAAGCTTGCAAAGAGATTCCAACAGCTTAGAATTATCGCGCTGATGCAGGCCGATGCTTGGCTCGTCCAGAATATAGACAACGCCCATAAGTGCCGAGCCGATCTGAGTGGCCAGGCGAATACGCTGACTCTCACCACCCGAAAGGGTGCCCGAAGATCGGGAAAGGCTAAGATAACCCAGACCCACGCTGCGAAGGAAATCCAATCGGCTTTTTATCTCCTTCACTATAGGGCCTGCAATGAGCATATCACTACCCGAAAAATCCAGTTTCTCAAAGAAATCGTAGGCCGCCACTACCGACATTTCGCATATATCAAAAATATTCTTTCCGCCCACTGTGACAGCCAGTGATTCCTTCTTAAGCCTTTTTCCGCCGCAATCGGGGCAAGGGCATTCATCCATAAGCTGCTCTATTTCGCCGCGGGAATAATCGCTGGTAGTCTCTTTATATCGACGCTCCAGATTGTTCACAACGCCTTCGAAGGGGGCCACATATGTGCCGCCGCCCCAATCACCGCTACGGGTGTAGGTTATTTTTTCTTCTCCCGTGCCGAAGAGCACAATATTCCTTATCTCTTCCGGCAACTGATTAAAGGGTGTGTTGATATCAAAGCCATAGTGATTAGCCAGGCCCATAAAATACATTTTTGTGAAGGTGTTATCGCCACCGTGCCATCCCACCATACTCCAGCCGGGAGCCTTAATCGCTCCTTCTAAAAGACCCTTTTCGGGATTGGCCACAACCTTTTGGGGATTAAGCTTCATAAACATTCCCAAGCCGGTGCAGGTTTCGCAGGCGCCGAAGGGATTATTAAAAGAAAACATTCTGGGGCTCATTTCAGGGAAGCTTATTCCGTGCTCGGGGCAGGCGTAATTCTGAGAAAACTCCAATTCTTCGCCGCCAACTACCGAAACCCCTGCCAGACCATCTGCCTGCTTAAGGGCTGTTTCCATACTATCAGTCAGTCTGCTCTTAATATCGGGGCCCACCACAAGGCGATCCACCACTATCTCTATGGTGTGCTTGATATTTTTATTAAGCTTGGGCACCTCGGAAAGATCGTAAATCGAACCATCTATTCTCACTCTCACAAAGCCCGATTTCCTGGCAGACTCCAATTCCTTGGCAAACTCGCCTTTTTTGCCACGGGCAATGGGAGCCATAATCATAATTTTGCTACCCTGGGGCAACGTGAGCACGGCATCCACCATTGTGTCCACACTCTGCTGCTTTATCACCCTGCCGCAAACAGGGCAATGAGGCACACCCACACGGGCATAAAGCAAGCGCAGGTAATCATAAATTTCGGTGACAGTACCCACCGTGGAGCGTGGATTTTTAGACGTTGTTTTTTGATCTATTGCAATGGCCGGAGAAAGGCCGTCTATACTATCCACGTCCGGCTTTTCCATCTGCCCCAAGAACATTCTGGCATAGGAAGAAAGAGATTCCACATAGCGGCGCTGGCCTTCGGCATAAATGGTATCGAAAGCAAGGGAAGTCTTGCCCGAGCCGGAAAGACCGGTGAGCACCACCATTTTATCCCTGGGGATATCAATATTTATATTTTTAAGGTTGTTGGATCGCGCGCCCTTAATAGATATAAATTCGCTTGCCACTATATTTCCTCCGAGTAAAATTATTCACATTATATTGTACCGCAAAATTCTTAAAAAGTAAATGATTTTGAAAAAATTTAGCGCAGAAGTTTCCTTCTGCGCTAAAACTTTTTATATCAGAAATATTGCCTGAAATTTTTGATTCTTTCAAAGGTGATGCAGTTGCTGTTGTGGTGGGTGTCGCCGCCGTTAAATCCAACACGGGTGACAAGCAGAATATCATCGCCATCAAACTCCCAATCGGGGTACTGGAAGCCTGCCTTTCTGGGATCCATCGTGCGGAAATCATAGATACGCTTCACTATTTCCCAATTTTTAAGATCATCGGAAACAGCCATAGAAAGCACGGTGCGCTTGGGCGCCACATCGGGAACCTGCTCGGTGCCTATGAGAATATATTTGCCGGTCTGCTTATCCTTATCCACGAAGAACTTAGAGTTGCTACCCAGCGTGAAATCAATAATGGAATTGAAAATAAAGGGCGAATCGGGATCAGAGGTATCCACGTCTAAAATAAGCATTTTTCCGTAGTTCGGTTCTCCGCTGGCCTCAATATCCATCCTATAAAGGCAATGAAGTGTGCCATCCGGGCCCACTATCATATTTCCCTCAATGCCTGCTCCGGGAGAGCCTGTTCCCGGGCCAAGATTTTTGGGAGAGTTGGGCCAATTGGGATCATACTGAATAAATTGGGAGATATCCCAGTTGGCAGGATCCAGCAAATCACCGTCGGCATCAAACGAAACGTAGCCCATTCTGAAAATCCTTGAGTTCCACGTGCCGCAGGTCACGGGGATATAAACTCTGCCGTTCACTTCTTCTGTGTGGCCGCAAGTGCCCTCAGCGCTCAAGGCATAGTTGGTAACAAAAAGGGTAACGGGGGCAGTCCAAGTCTCGCCCTCGTCGTCGGAACGACCGATGGTAAGATTTCCGCCGCCGTTTGTCATGCTCATAAGATAAAGCTTGCCGCGATGAACAAACAAGTGAGGCATATAGCACGGGGCCATATCGTTGAGATAGCGCCAGGTGATGCCGCCATCATCGGAATAACAAAGGATTACAAGCATAGCATAATTCTCATGGCCGCTAAAGATATCCATCGCAGCAACAAGCCTGCCCGAAGGGCATTTCACAATATCGGGGCTGGCGATAAACGTGCCCGAAAAGCTATAAACGGGATCTTTGGGATGAAGATAGTTCACAACAATATCACCGGGAATATGGCCCGTTCTGGCAAGGCGGGTGGTTGAACCCTCGGCACCCACGCGGCCAACAGTGAAGGAATAATCGGTCAGGTCTTCCAGTCCCTTAATAGTCATGGGGGACTCCTTAAGAGGCAGAGTGGTGGCAGGTTCATTCTCCCCTACCTTCCGGTAGCTCACGTAATGCTCACCGTCATATCCGTTGTCAAACCACTCGAAGGTAAACTCACATTCGTCCACACTCAGGCGGCAGATGTAGGGCAGCATAGTCTCGGCCTTATCGGCATAAGGCTTAAATGGTCTATGGCACCAGGTTGTCAATGCTTTCATTTTCCAACACTCCCTTATTTTTATGAAAAAATTATAAAGCAGAGGTTATCATTGCCGCAATTGGATATGCGGACATTCTTTTACCATTTCGGGACACTATTTTCCACCGCGTATCTTAGCTATCCTATCTCGCAGATGAGCCGCATGCTCAAACTCCAGCATCTGGGCGGCCTGCTTCATCTCGGCGGTAAGCTTGGCAATAAGCTTCTCCTTCTGCTCCTTTGTCATTTTCTTGAATGCCTTGGCATCTTCATCGGCAGGGGCAGAGGATATCTGCAATATATCGTGAATATCCTTTTTTATGGTGACAGGGACAATGCCGTGCCGTGTGTTATATTCCTGCTGCATGGCTCGGCGGCGCTCGGTCTCCCTAATGGCCCGCTCCATAGAATTGGTTACACTGTCAGCATACATCACCACTCGGCCACGCGCATTTCTTGCAGCACGACCCACCGTCTGGATAAGGGATGTCTCACTTCTGAGGAAGCCTTCCTTATCGGCATCCAAAATAGCCACAAGCGACACTTCGGGAATATCCAACCCCTCACGAAGAAGATTAATGCCCACCAGCACGTCAAACTCGCCCAGGCGCAGATCCCTTATTATTTCCATTCGTTCCACTGTGTCGATATCATAGTGCATATATCGCACCTTTATATCCAGATTCTGCAAATATTCAGTAAGGTCTTCGGCCATCCGCTTGGTAAGAGTGGTGATAAGCACTCTCTCTCCGTTATCGGTGCAGCGTCTTATTTCACCCACAAGATCGTCTATCTGGCCATCCGTGGGCTTCACGGTGATCTCGGGATCCAACAATCCCGTGGGGCGAATAAGCTGCTCGGCAATAAGGGCCGATTTTTCTTTTTCAAATTCGCCCGGTGTAGCCGACACAAATACCGCCTGATTGATGCGCTCATAGAATTCATCAAATTGCAATGGGCGGTTATCAAAAGCCGAAGGCAGGCGGAAACCATATTCCACCAAATTCTCCTTTCGGGCTCTGTCTCCGCCGTACATACCGCGCACCTGCGGCAACGTTACGTGAGATTCATCCACAAAAAGCAGGAAATCCTCGGGGAAATAATCCAGCAGCGTGGAAGGCACACTTCCCGGTGGGCGGCCGGCCATAACTCTAGAATAATTTTCCACACCCTTGCAGGTGCCTATTTCTCGCAGCATTTCCACATCGTATTCCGTGCGCTGGCGAATACGCTGAGCCTCTATAAGCTTATCGCTTTGCTTGAACCAAGCCTCTCGTTCTTCCATTTCCCGCGTAATTTCGGCCAAGGCCTTTTCCATAGATGCAGGATCAATAATATAGTGGGAGGCAGGATAGATCGCCGCATGGCCGAGATTAGCCTTCACTTCTCCCGTAAGAGTATTGATCTCACTAATTCGATCAATCTCATCTCCGAAGAATTCCACTCTTATGGCCGTATCGTTGGAATATGCCGGGAATATCTCCACCACGTCGCCACGGATGCGGAACTTATTGCGGGTGAAGTTCATATCGTTGCGCTCGTATTGCAGCGTTACCAGCTTCTTTATAAGTTCTTCCCTTTTCATCTCGGCACCAACGCGCAGCGATATCACCATACTGCGGTAGTCGATGGGATTACCAAGAGAATAAATGCAGGAAACCGATGCCACGATTATCACATCCCGCCGCTCCGAAAGGGCACAGGTGGCACTGTGGCGCAGCTTGTCTATCTCGTCGTTTATAGCGGAATCCTTTTCAATATAAGTATCGGTGCCGGGTATATATGCCTCGGGTTGGTAGTAATCGTAGTAGGATACAAAATATTCCACCGCGTTTTCGGGAAAGAATTCGCGGAACTCGGAACAAAGCTGTGCTGCAAGGGTTTTATTGTGGGCGAGAATCAGCGTGGGGCGGTTCACGCGCTCAATAATGTTAGCCATTGTAAAGGTTTTACCCGAGCCTGTAACACCCAAAAGGGTCTGCTCGCGGTTGCCGCTTTCAATGCTTTCCACAAGCTGCTCTATAGCCTGCGGCTGATCGCCCGTGGGCTTGAATTTTGCAACCAGCTTAAATTTATCCACCGATTCTCACCTCTCTTTCTGTTTTCTAAGGATTATATCCCAATAATATTTCTTATCTCGGCAGGTGCTACATCGCCGAGAGCCAAATTTCCTTTTGCGGCTATTGCTGCCGCCACACCTGCCGCCTCGCCGATGCCCACACAGATAGGCATTGCTCTGAAATTGGAATGAGCCATGTGGGTACCCGAAATATTCCTGCCGCAAAGCAATAGATTCTCCTTGCTTTCGGGCAGCAGGCAACGGTAGGGTATCGTGTAGCCATTTGTTTGCTTAAATTTGTGCTGCACACCTGTCTTATCCAATCCCGCTCCGGTGATATTGTGCACGTCGAAATTAAAGAATGCGTCCTTCACAACGTAATCATCAAACACTTTGGCTTCGGATATATCCTGCTCAGTAAGGGTGTATTTACCCTTAAAGTGGCGTGTTTCTCTTATGCCGATAAGGGAAGCCGAATCAATTATGAAGCATTTTTCAAATCCGGGCACAAATTCTCTGAGATAAGCCACTATATCGTCCATCTGGTTTCGGCAGGCAATGGTGGCCTTAGTGAGATCGTCGGCATTGGTGCCATCGATTTCCGTGATATTGGTCATATTGCAGGTGACAACCCCGGGCAATGTGGATTGATACGTGAGAATATGGCCTGCAGGATAAGGTATATGCTGCTTAGCCAGTGCCTGGAGTTCACCTTTTTCGGTCTGATAAGTTTCTTCAAAGGTGTGCAGGAAGGCCGCTCTTTCGTAGTCCACTCCGCCAACCTTGAACATAAGCGTGGCAGGCTGCATCTTGT
>JAZRGE010000010.1:0-5699 GCA_045644025.1 Acutalibacteraceae bacterium
CTTGATAACTGTGGGGATAGGAGCTGTTTCCAAATAAGTCATAGCTGCGGCCAAATCGGAGAAGACTTCGTACTGTGCGGTGGGAATACCATACTTCTTCATAAGGTTCTTGGAGAAAACCTTACTACCCTCAATAATGGCCGCATTGGCTCTGGGGCCGAAGCAAGGAATACCCTTGGCCTCCAGCGCATCAACAGCGCCCAGCACCAGCGGATCATCGGGAGCAACAACAGCATAATCAATGCCGTTTGCAAGTGCGAAATCCACGATTTTCTCTATATCCTTGGCGCCGATACCCACGCATGTGGCATCGGCAGCAATGCCGCCGTTGCCCGGCAGGGCGAATATTTCGCTCACGTTCTTATTCTGCTTAATTTTCTTGATGATGGCGTGCTCACGGCCGCCGCCACCTACTACCATTATCTTCATGGCAACCTCCTGAATTGGGGGATTAGTGATGGAAAAGACGCATACCGGTGAAGCACATTACCATATCGTACTTATCGGCACATTCGATCACGGCGTCGTCGCGGATGGAGCCGCCGGGCTCGGCGATATATTTAACACCCGAGCGGAAGGCTCTCTCTATATTATCGCTGAAGGGGAAGAATGCATCGGAGCCCAAAGCAACGCCATCAATAGATGCAAGATACTCCTTGGCTTCGGCATCGGTAAGAGGCTCGGGGCGTGTGGTGAAGTATTTCTGCCAGTTGCCCTCGGCGCAAACGTCTTCTTCGTTCTTGTTGATATATCCATCGATAACATTATCTCTATCAGGCCTGCCGAGATTCTCCTTAAAGGGCAGGTTGAGCACCTTATCGTGCTGGCGCAGGAACCATGTGTCGGCCTTTGTGCCTGCAAGACGAGTGCAATGGATTCTGGACTGCTGGCCTGCACCCACACCGATGGCCTGGCCATCAACAGCGTAGCAAACCGAGTTGGACTGAGTGTACTTCAATGTGATAAGAGCAATGATAAGATCTCTTGCAGCAGAATCGGTGAGATCCTTGTTGGCGGTCACGATATTCTGGAGCAACTCGCGGTTGATCTCGAAGTTGTTTCTGCCCTGCTGGAAGGTGATGCCGTAAACCTGTTTCTGCTCGATCTCTTCGGGGATGTAATCGGGATCGATCTGCACGATGTTGTAGTTGCCGTTTCTCTTGGATTTAAGGATCTCCAAGGCTTCGGGCTCGTAGCCGGGAGCAATAACACCATCGGAAACCTCGCGCTTAATGAGCTTGGCGGTGGTAACATCGCAAACATCGGAAAGAGCCACCCAATCTCCGAAGGAGCACATTCTATCGGTTCCTCTGGCACGGGCATAAGCACAAGCCAAGGGAGATTCTTCAAGGCCTTCGATATCGTCTACAAAGCAGGCCTTCTTAAGCTTATCGGAAAGAGGGATACCAACAGCAGCAGAGGTGGGGCTCACGTGCTTAAAAGAGGTAACTGCAGGCAGACCCAGAGCCTCTTTCAGTTCCTTAACAAGTTGCCAGGAATTGAAGGCATCCAGGAAATTGATAAATCCGGGGCGACCGCAAAGAATCTGGATGGGCAGGTCGGCGCCGTTGTTCATAAAAATCTTAGCCGGCTTCTGATTAGGGTTGCAGCCGTACTTCAGTTCAAACTCTTTCATTTTGGTATCTCCTTAACTTAAATTATTTGTTCTTATTAATGATGATCTCGGTGGGCTTGCCGCCATCAAGAGGAATGCAACGCACAAAAAGGGAAACCTTATTTTCTTCGTTAAGATTATCCCAGCAAAGATCAGCCAGCTCCTTGGCGGTGTTGGGCAGAGCTACCTCTTCGGGCTCGCCATAGAAAGAAGGAATGGGGTTGCCATCGCACTTATAGGTGTGGATGAAGTGGCCGATTCCTGCTTTGGGAATGTAGTTATAGAAATATCTGTTGCAGCATTCGGGATCTCCGTTGCGGCTCTTGAGGATGGAAAGCTTGTAGGTGAAGTTGCCGCTGCCGAAATCATATTCTGTGATACCCGAGATTCTGGGGGTGTAGTTGGGGCAATCGGGCTCAAATTCGCGGGTGAAAAGAGCCTCCTCAAAGGTGCTGCCCGACATGATAAATTCATAAACGATGTCGGTCTGATCGCCGTTGGTGGTGATATCGCTATCGCCGATGGCACGATAGGGATTATAGATAATAAGGCTGGGATCGGAAAGCTTGGATTCATCAAAAGCCTTTGTGCGCATACCGCCGTCGAATGCTTCGAAGATGCGGTTGCGGCTGTTCTCGCTGCGGCCCATGATAAAGTAGGCAATCATAGCGTTTTTGCCATCGGCCGACTGGCCGATAACAATGCCCCTGCCGGGATAAGAATTTTCCGAAAGAAGATTTTTAAGATCAAACATAGCCATTGCTGTTCACCTATTCCTTTTCAACAATACTGCGGCTTACCTTTTCCACAGCCGCGGGGAGTATTTTCCATTCGGCCTGGCGCATCACACGCTTCTGCAGCTTTTCGGGGGTGTCCCCTTCTCTGATGCTCACAGCCTTCTGCATTATTATTTCGCCACCATCAGGTATTTCGTTCACAAAATGAACCGTGGCGCCGGTGACCTTCACACCGTAGGCCAAAGCGGCTTCGTGCACTCTAAGGCCATAGAATCCCTGGCCGCAAAAGGAAGGGATCAAGGAGGGGTGCACGTTGATTATTTTTTTGGGGTAGCGGGATGTGAACCATTCGCTGAGAATAGACATAAAGCCTGCAAGCACGATAATATCGGTCTTGTTCTCTTCAATAATTTCCACCAATCTCTGCTCGAAGGCTTCCTGGCTTCCCAGTTCCTTCTTGCAGACCACCGCGGATCTGATTCCTGCGTTGGCCGCACGCTCCAGAGCGTAGGCATTGGGGTTGCCCGAAATAACAAGGGTTATCTCGCCGTTGGCAAGCACTCCGCTCTTCTGCGCATCAATAAGCGCCTGCAGATTAGTGCCGCCTCCCGATACCAAGACTGTTATTCTGGCTTTTCTCATTCCAGGATCACCTTTTCATCGGACTCGATGATCTCACCGATCACGTAGGCATCTTCGCCGTTGGCACGGAGGATTTCCAGAGCCTTATCTACATCCTCGGGTGCCACGGTGATGCTCATACCAACACCCATATTAAAGGTGTTGAACATATCTCTTTCGCTGATATTGCCGGTCTTGGCGATCAGATCGAAGATGGGAAGCACCTTCACGTCGCTGCGCTTGATCTTGGCGCCCAGACCATCGGGAATGCTTCTGGGAATATTCTCATAAAAACCGCCGCCGGTGATGTGGGAGATACCCTTCACCTTAACCTGCTCCATAAGGGCAAGAACGGGCTTAACGTAGATCCTTGTGGGGGTGAGCAGAGTCTCGCCGATGGATTTACCACCGAGCTCTGCCACAGGAGACTTAATATCAGCATTCTCCACGTCGAAGACTTTTCTCACCAGAGAGAAGCCATTGGAATGCACGCCGCTGGAGGGCAGAGCAATCACAATATCGCCGGCCTTCATTGTCTTGTTATCAATAATATCCTTCTTATCCACAACACCTGTGCAGTAGCCTGCAAGGTCGTATTCATCGATGGGATAGAAGCCGGGCATTTCGGCAGTTTCTCCGCCGATAAGAGCAGCACCCGACTGCACGCAGCCTTCGCAAACGCCCTTAACAATATCGGCAATCTTTTCGGGGAAATTTTTGCCGCAGGCAATATAATCGAGGAAAACAAGCGGCTTGGCACCGGCGCAAATGATATCGTTAACGCACATTGCCACGCAGTCGATACCAACGGTATCGTGCTTATCCATAATAAATGCTATCTTAAGCTTGGTGCCCACGCCGTCGGTTCCGCTCACAAGCACGGGGCGAGTCATACCCGTAACGTCCAGCTCAAAAAGGCCGCCGAAGCCGCCCACGTCGGAGCAAACGCCTGCAGTCATAGTCTTGGCTATGTGCTGCTTCATAAGTTCAACTGCTTTGTAGCCGGCTGTGATATCCACACCTGCTGCTGCATAGGAATCCGATTTAGAAATATTTTTCATTTTTATTACTCCTTTCCGTTCCAACAATATGTGCAAAGCTGACATTCATCAAGGCCGATGGCCTGGATCACACCCTCCAGAGTCTGGAACTCAAGGGAGGCGAAATTAAGCTTTTCACAAATTGCCTTGCGCAGATTCTTGCCCCTTTCGGTGGTAGAATCGCAATATTCATCGATATGCTTATTGCCTTCTTCGCCCTCAAGCTCCATAATCACTCGGCGGGCGATAAGGTCCATATCGCTGGTTGCTCTGGTGAAATTCAAATATTTGCATCCATACATAATGGGGGGACATGCAGAGCGCATATGCACGCTTTTGGCACCGTTGTTGTAGAGAAAATCTACAGTCTCCTTAAGCTGGGTGCCGCGCACAATGGAATCATCCACAAAAAGCAGATTTTTATCTCTTATAAGCTCGTGCACGGGGATCTGCTTCATCTTGGCCACTCTGCTTCTTTCGGCCTGGTGGCTGGGGGTGAAGCTTCTGGCCCAGGTGGGTGTGTATTTAATAAAGGCGCGGGCAAAATGCTTGCCGCTTTGATTGGCATATCCGATGGCGTGAGGTGTGCCCGAATCGGGAACACCGCCCACGTAATCTATTTCCTGTGCCAAACCCTGCTCTTTATCATTTTGTGCAAGTATGCGGCCGTTTTGATATCGCATCATCTCCACGTTCACACCTTCATAGGTGGATGTGGGATATCCGTAGTAGCTCCAAA
Source organism: Acutalibacteraceae bacterium (assembly GCA_045644025.1). Taxonomy (GTDB): domain Bacteria; phylum Bacillota; class Clostridia; order Oscillospirales; family Acutalibacteraceae; genus JAZRGE01. The sequence continues at coordinate 4,753 of JAZRGE010000010.1, forward strand.
GGAAGGAGCACATCTTCATCTTTTTGCCGGGCGCGGCCAAGGGAATTATTTCATCGGCTGTGATCTTCACAATCTCGGCGGGGCCGAGTTCTTTCACCTTTTCGTAGCCCAATTTATCGGCGGCAAAGGATTCAAATGTAACACTGTGGCCATCTTCGCCCTTACCGATTATCACCGGCAGGCGACCCACCTTATCTCTTGCGGCAATAATGTGACCGTGAGGGGTGAGAATAAGAATATTGGCCGTGCCGTCAATTACATCCTGAGCAAACTTGATGCCTTCCACAAAACTTTCCTTCTGGCTTATAAGTGCACCCAGAAGCTCGGTGGAATTTACGGCGCCGCCTGTCATAGCATCGAAATGGCCACCCGCGGAAAGATATTTATCGATAAGCTCGGCAGAATTATTGATAACGCCGATGGTGCAGATAGCATAGGTGCCGATAGCAGAGCGGATAAGCAAAGGCTGCGGATCGTGATCGCTTATACAGCCGATGGCCGCTGTGCCCTTCATATCATCGAACACGTGCTCAAATTTTGTTCTGAACGGAGAGTTCTGAATATTGTGAATCTCTCTCTGCATACCAATCTCACTATCCCACGCAGCAATACCGCCGCGGCGTGTGCCAAGGTGAGAATGATAATCTGTTCCGAAAAAGACATCCGAAACAGCGTCGCGTTTGCTTACAACGCCAAAGAAACCGCCCATATTTTTACTCCTTTGGAATTAGCTCTTAAAAACACCGATAGTGTGGTAGGCCAAGGCCTGCCACACTTCGATTAAGTCGTTATTTTTTATTATGCAAAGAAAAGTTTGGAAAGAGTCATCGGATCGATATACTCGCCGTTCTTATAAACGCGCATATTGCCCGAAGCAATCTCATCGATAAGCATAACCTTACCATCGGCATCGTAGCCAAATTCAAATTTGATATCGTAAAGATCCA
>JAZRGE010000011.1:0-3099 GCA_045644025.1 Acutalibacteraceae bacterium
TCGTAGTAAAAATCCTTTTTATCCATAGTGAAATCCTTAACATATAAGCCGTTTCGGGCATAAAATATATTTGACAAACAATATAGCGCGTGATATGATGAAATGCGATAGTTTTTGGTATATGATGGATGTTTGCCGATACCTATTATATTGCAAATTCTCCAGCAAAGCAACCGATTTTTTATCATTATTTTCATTTGGGAGATGTTTTAGTTGAAAAAGTATAATGTAGCCATCATCGGCGCCACAGGAATGGTTGGCCAGCGCTTCGCAACTCTGCTTAGCCGCCACCCCTGGTTTGAGATAAAATTGCTGGCCGCCAGCCAGCGTTCCGCAGGCAAGACCTACACCGAGGCTGTTGGCAGTCGTTGGGCCATGAAGGAGCCCATCCCCGAAGCCATTAAGGATATGGTTGTGCTGGATGCCGTGGCCGATGCCGAAAAAATTGCCGCAGAAGTGGATTTCGCTTTCTGTGCAGTTGATATGAAGAAGGATGAGATCAAGGCTCTGGAAGAGCGCTATGCCAAGCTGGAGTGCCCCATTGTTTCCAACAACAGCGCACACCGCGGCACAGCCGACGTCCCCATGATCATCCCCGAACTTAATGCCGATCACACCGATGTTATCGAAGCGCAGCGCAAGAGATTGGGCACAAAGCACGGCTTTATTGCTGTGAAACCCAACTGCTCTCTCCAGTCTTACGTGCCTGCTCTCTTCCCCTTGAGTGATTTCGGCGTGAGCAAAATTCTTGTCACAACCTATCAGGCCATTTCCGGTGCCGGCAAAACTTTCGAGACCTTCCCTGATATTCTGGATAACGTGATTCCCTATATCGGCGGCGAGGAAGAAAAGTCTGAGCAGGAGCCCCTTAAGATCTGGGGTAAGGTGGAAGACGGCGTGATCAAAAATTCCGCCACTCCCGCTATCACCGCTCAGTGTCTGCGCGTGCCCGTTTCGGATGGCCACACCGCAGCTGTTTTCGTATCCTTCGATAAGAAGCCTACCAAGGAAGAAATTCTTGAAGTATGGAAGAACTTCAGCGGCGAAGCACAGAGATTAAATCTCCCCAGCGCTCCCAAGCAGTTCCTCAACTACTTCACCGAAGATAACATGCCCCAGGCTAAGCTCAACCGCGATCTCGAAGGCGGTATGGCTATCTCCATCGGTCGTCTGCGCGAAGATACTCAGTACGACTACAAGTTTGTTTGCCTTTCTCACAACACCCTTCGTGGTGCCGCAGGCGGTGCGGTTCTCACAGCAGAGCTTCTCTGCGCAAAGGGTTTCTTCGACCGCTAAACTTTGAGCCTTACAGGCAGAATGGACTGATATTTAATGTCTAATCTTATTTTCAAGGGCGCAGCCACTGCTATTGTCACACCTATGAATGAGGATTTCTCGGTCAACTACGAGAAGTTCCGCGAACTCATTGAATTCCAGATCAAAGAGGGAATTTCGGCATTGGTAGTTTGCGGCACCACAGGCGAATCCGCCACACTCACCCACGAGGAGCATATTGATGTTATCCGCTTTGCCGTGAAAGTTGTGGCAGGCAGAGTGCCCGTGATAGCAGGAACCGGCAGCAACGACACCGCCTACGCTCTGGAACTTTCCTTAAGTGCTCAGGAAGCAGGCGCCGATGCTCTTCTTATGGTCACCCCCTACTACAACAAGACTTCACAGGCAGGCCTTATTGCCCACTTCACCTATGTGGCCGATAGAGTTGATCTGCCCATCATTCTCTACAACGTTCCTTCCAGAACCGGAGTGAACATTAAGCCCGAGACCTACGCCGTGCTTTCCAAGCACAAGAACATCGTGGCCGCAAAGGAAGCCAACGGAGATATTTCCGCTTTGGCCAAGACAATCAGCCTCTGCGGTGATGATTTTGCCATCTATTCCGGCAACGACGATCAGATCGTTCCCTTCCTTTCTTTGGGCGGCAAGGGTGTTATCTCGGTGCTCTCCTGCGTGGCTCCCGCCGCCGCAGAGGAAATGTGCCAAAAATTCTTCCGCGGCGATGTGGCAGGTGCTGCCAAGATGCAGATCGAATATCTTGATCTTATCAACAACCTTTTTGCCGATGTAAACCCCATCCCCGTTAAGGAAGCACTCAACATAATGGGCTTTGGCGTGGGCCCCTGCAGAATGCCCCTTGTGGCTCCTTCCGAGGATGTGAAGGCTAAGCTTACCGCCGCATTGAAGGCTGTAGATCTCATCTGAATTTCGGAGGAAGAAAAATGCTAAGGATAATTCTTTCCGGTGCCAATGGTGCTATGGGTAGAGCTGTCACAGCCTGCGTTAATGCATCCGATGATGCCGAAATAGTGGCAGGTGTGGATACTAATCAGATCATGCTGAGCCACTTTCCCGTTTTTGCTTCTTTCAGCGATATCACATGCGAAGCCGATGTGATAATTGATTTCTCCCATCCTTCGGTGTTGCCTTCCCTGCTGGATTATTCCAAAAAGAACAACGTTCCTGCTGTGATCGCCACCACAGGCCTTTCCGATTCCCAAATAGCAGATATAAAGGAAACCGCCAAAGCGGTGCCCTTGTTCTTCACCTTTAATATGTCCCTTGGTGTGAATCTCCTGGTGGATCTTGCAAGAAGAGCCGCTTCTGTGCTATACGACAGCGGTTTTGACATCGAGATAATCGAGAAGCATCACAACCAGAAGCTGGATGCCCCCAGCGGCACAGCCATTATGCTGGCCAACGGAATTAACGATCAGCTGGACAACGCTCTCAACTACGAGCACGACCGCCATTCCAGGCGCGCAAAAAGGCCCAGAAACGAAATCGGAATTCACGCAGTGCGCGGCGGCACGATCGTGGGCGAGCACGAAGTGATCTTTGCAGGCAAGGATGAAATTGTGAGCCTTTCCCACTCAGCCCGAAGCAAAGAAATCTTTGCTGTGGGCGCCTTTAACGCAGCCCGATTTATAGCCGATTTAGAGCCCGGGCTCTATTCTATGAGCGATCTTATTTCGTCCAAATAATTCCATATTCGAAATGCCGATTTTTCTTTGGAAAATCGGTATTTTTTTGTTGCTTTTCTTGGGAATTTATTGTATTATATCTATTGTATATATAATGGAC
>JAZRGE010000012.1:0-7704 GCA_045644025.1 Acutalibacteraceae bacterium
CAAGGATTTGTCTTCCTAAGACCCGCTTGGCCTCCGACTTGCTCTCTTGTGGATTTCAACACAAAGCAGTTGATGGTTTGCGTGTATACCACTTGCCACATACAGTTCTGGATGGAGCCTATAGTTTACGGCGCTCCGTGGCTTTTTGCATCCTTCTGCCTTATAGATGGATTTGTGGCAGGATTTCTTGCAAAGCACAAGGAAAAAGAGGATATGCTGGCAGAATCTAAATATATTAAGAAGAAAAAGCGCAAAAAAAGGCGCTCGTATGCCGGATAAAGCCGTGCGCGGGAACAGAATAAGAAGTATCGATTTGCGAGGTGCGAAAATGAAGATAACCTTCTTCTCCAATTTTCTTAATCATCACCAGCTTCCTTTTTGCAGGGCTTTGTTGGCCGATTCCGAAATTGAATTTAGGTTCGTGGCTTGCGAGACTATCCCGGAGGATAGATTGAAGCTGGGCTACGTGGATATGAATCGGGAAGAATTCGTGGTGCGTGCTTATGAAGACGATGCACAATATGCTGAAGCAATGAAACTGGCTGTGGAGAGCGATATGGTGATATTGGGCAGCTGCTCTATTGAGTTTGCGGATGCAGTAGCCGGCACAGGCAAGCCCTTCTTCAGATATAGCGAGCGCTTGTTCAAAAAGATAAAATGGATTGTTTATTTGCGCACGCTTTATCGCCTGCACAAGCTTATGGGCGGAAAGAAAAACAGGCGGATGCATATGCTTTGCGCCAGTGCGTTCACCTCGGCTGATTATGCTAAGGTGGGCGCCTGCAAGGGTAAATGCTATCGCTGGGGCTATTTCCCCGAAGTGAAGATATACAACGATCCCGATAATCTTATTGAGAACAAGGATAAAACGAATATTCTTTGGGTGGCAAGGTTTTTGCGCCTTAAGCATCCCGAATTGGTGGTGCTTGCGGCCGAAAGGCTTAAAAGCGAAGGCTACGATTTCACCGTGAATATGATCGGCACGGGCGAAATCGAAGAAGAGATCAAAGCTCTTATTGCAGAAAAAGGGCTTGAAGACCAAGTGAAGCTGCTTGGCTCTATGCCAACAGAAGAGGTTAGAGAATATATGGAGCAGGCGGGCATATTCCTTTTCACTTCTGATAAGCAGGAGGGCTGGGGAGCCGTGCTTAACGAATCCATGAACAGCGGCTGTGCCGTGGTGGCAAGCCATGCAATCGGATCTGTGCCCTTCCTTTTGAAGGATAAGGAAAACGGGCTTATTTATAAAGATCGCGACGTGGACGATCTTTACAATAAGGTGAAATACCTGCTGGACAATCCGAGTGAGCAGAAAAGAATGGGCAAAGCCGCATATCTCACTTTGGCCCAGCAGTGGAATGCCGAGAACGCCGCCAAGAGATTTGTTAGGCTCTCGAAGGCCATAATAGCAGGGGAAGACGGGGCAGACCTTTTCCCCGATGGAGTTTGCAGCAAGGCGCCGATAATGAAGAACAACTGGTATAAATAATAAAAAGCCGTAGGCGATCGCCTACGGCTTTTCTTGTGCTGAGTTAAATTATTTCGCAAGAGAAGATTTTATTTTGCCGAAGGCTTTTACCATTTCCACGGCCACCAGCGGCATAATAGAAAGAACGATAATTCCTGCCCAGGCGCCGCCCGAAAGGGCTACCAGGCCAAAAACAGAAGATATTGCAGGCACGAGCAGAATTATCAGCATAAGAACTATGGATAATGCAGCGGCGGCCAGCATAGCCTTGTTGGCTAAAAAGCCTGCGCCGAAGATAGAGTGGGAAGAGCGCACGTTGAACGCGTGAACTATCTGGGAAAAGGCCATAACAGCAAACGCCATAGTCTTGGCGCAATCGGCATTGCCGGTGGAAGAAAAGCCTACTGCGTAGGCCACAAGAGCCAGCAGACCTATCAGCGCACCGTTCCAAAGAGCCTTGATTCCCAAACCGCCTGCAAAGATACTTTCGTCTTTCTTGCGCGGGGCGCGATCCATAATATCACCTTCGGCCGGCTCTATGCCCAGAGCAAAGGCGGGGGCAGAATCGGTGACAAGATTTATCCACAAAAGCTGGATGGCGGAGAAGGGGGAAATGCCCCAAATAAGCATGCCGAAGAAAACGGCAACTATCTCGCCCAGATTGCAGCTGAGCAGGAAGTGAACAGTCTTCTTTATATTATCGAATATGCCGCGACCTTCGCTAACGGCGGTTACGATAGTGGCAAAGTTATCGTCGGTGAGAACGATATCGGCGGCACCCTTGGCTACGTCGGTGCCAACCTTGCCCATTGCACAGCCGATGTCGGCCGCCTGAAGAGCGGGAGCATCGTTTACACCGTCGCCCGTCATAGCCACAATATCTCCGCGGCGCTGCCAGGCTTTCACGATGCGAAGCTTATCTTCGGGAGTCACACGGGCATAGACGGCAAATTCGGCAATATGCTCAAACAGTTCGTCGTCGGTCATAGCCTGAACGTCGGCGCCGGTGATGGCCTTAAGATCGCCGTAAAGGATGCCCATCTTTTGAGCAATGGCGGTGGCTGTGAGGATGTGATCGCCTGTGATCATCACGGTGCGGATACCGGCCTTTTTGCAAAGGGATATAGCCTTAATAGCTTCCTTTCGGGGTGGATCTATCATGCCAAGCAGACCAACGAAATTCAGCCCGTATTCCAGATTCTCGCTGCAGGGATTGGTGGGGATCTCCGAGAGGGGCTTCACGGCCACAGCCAGCACGCGCAGAGCGTTGGTGGCCATAGCGTCGTTCACCTTGGAGATAAGCTCGATGTCACAACCCTCACATCTATCCAGAAGGATATCGGGTGCGCCCTTAACAATGGCAACGGGCTGGCCGTCAATGATATTCACGGTTGTCATCAGTTTTCTATCGGAATCAAAGGGAAGCTCGCACATCCTGGGATAAATATTATCAAAATCATATCCCGAAAGGCCGAGAGTGTTGAGCGCGGCTGTGGAGATAGCCACTTCGGTTGGATCTCCGGTGTGCTCCTTTTTGCCGTCGATTACCTGAACGGATGAGTTGCAGCACATAGCCGAAAGTTTGAGCAGCATCACGCCTGATTCGTTCTGAATGCCGTCTTCCAGATTTATTATATCCTTGCCGTCGAACATAGAGACAAGGGTCATTTTGTTCTGGGTGAGTGTGCCGGTTTTATCCGAGCATATCACAGATGCGCTGCCCAAGGTTTCCACGGCGGGAAGCTTGCGCACTATAGCCTTCTTGTTGGCCATTCTGTGCACGCCAAGTGCGAGCACCACCGTGACAATAGTGGCAAGGCTTTCGGGAATGGCGGCCACAGCGAGGGAAACGGCTGTCATAAAAGTCTCCATAAGCTTGGTGCCAAAGCCGCCTTCGCTGCCGAGGGCGCGGATAAGGCCCACAAGGAAGACTACGCCGCAGATGCCCAGAACCACGTAGCCCAAGGTCTTGCCCAGCCTGGCCAACTTGATCTTGAGGGGAGTTTCGGTATCGTGGCCGGCAGAGAGCATTTTGGCCACCTTGCCCATTTCGGTGTACATACCCGTTTCGGTTACAACGGCGAAACCATGTCCGTAGGTGACGGAGCAGCCCGAATACACCATATTTAAGCGATCGGCAATAGCGTCGATATCATTCAGATCGTCGGTAAGAAGTTTTTCCACGGGCAGGGACTCACCGGTGAGCGACGATTCATTGCAATGCAGGGAGGATACTTCTACCAAGCGGGCATCGGCAGGAATATAGTCGCCCGCTTCCAGCTCGATAAGATCTCCGGGAACAAGCTGCGCAGCACTTATGGTGAACTTCTTGCCATCGCGGATCACTTTGGCCGAGGGGGCCTCCATATTCTGCAAAGCCTCCAGTGCCGCCTCTGCACGGGATTCCTGGAAAACACCCAGCAGTGCGTTGATTATCACGATTGCCACGATTATCACGGGCTCAAGCTGCGCCGATGGCTTGCCATCCTCAAAAATAATAGCGGTGATAAGAGAGATGGCGGCGGCTATCATAAGAATAATTATCATAAAATCCTTAAGCTGGGCTGCAAAACGAGCCGCAAAGGATATCTTCTTTGCGGAAGTGAGGCGGTTCTCACCATAGCGAGCCAGCTTCTCTTCGGCCTTTTCGGAAGTGAGACCTGCGTGCCTATCCGTGCCTAAATGGTTTATAACTTCATCAAGCTTAGTGCTGTGCCAAATCAATTGTTATTCCTCCAAACTTACGGGTTGGTGCAATAATATTATAATGTATATATATTATATTACAATATGTAACCTTTCAAATCAATAAACATTTTATGAATTTAAAAATAAATTGATTTTCTTATCCTCTGCCGCTATAATAGGAAATGCATTAGTTTTAAGGAGCTATTTTATGAAGTGGAATGAAATTGTTATCACCGTGCCGGTGGAGCGGGTGGCCGAGGCAGAAAACATTGCAAATATGGCTGTTAGCCACGGTATCTACACCGAGGATTTTTCCGATCTGGAGCAGGGTGCCTGGGATATTGCCCACATTGACCTGATAGATGAAGATCTGCTCCAAAGCGACAGAAGCATTGCCAGGGTGCATATTTTTATAGATGGTGCCTTGAATCCTGCCGAAGAAAGGCAGTATCTGGAGGCTATGCTGGCTGCTTCCGATATTAGAAATTCCATAGAAATTAAAATAGTGGACGATGCAGATTGGTCGGAAAACTGGAAAAAATATTTTAAGCAGATAAACGTTGGCCAAAAGCTTTCGGTTTGCCCTTCCTGGGAGAATCCTGTTTTCGAATCGGGCAGGCAGGTGATCATGCTGGATCCCGGCGCCGCGTTCGGCACGGGAGCCCACGCCACCACAAGGCTTTGTATGGAGCTTTTGGAGGATAGATGCCCCGAGGGTTGCAGGATGCTGGACGTTGGCTGCGGCAGCGGCATTCTGGCAATAGCGGCGGCAAAGCTGGGCGCTAAAGAGTGCTTTGGTGTGGATATCGATCCGATTGCCGTGAAGGTTGCGAATGAAAACTCCGCCGAGAACGGAGTAGGGGAGCACACGGATTTTAAGGTAGGAAGTATTGAGCTGGCCGATGGCGAGTACGACGTTATGTGCGCCAACATTGTGGCCGATGTTATAATAATGCTGGCTGAGGATATTGCCGCCCGACTAAAGAAAGGATGCCCCGTGATTTGCTCGGGTATAATTGAGGGCAGGCAGCAGGAAGTGGAAGAAGCCCTTGTGAAGGCAGGACTTAAGATCGAGAAGAAGATAGTTAGTGAAAACTGGCATGCCATAGCGGCTGTGAAATAAAAACAGAGAGGTAATATATGCTGCAATTTGAAGAACAAAGACTCCGCCTTGAAGGTATGGCCCCCGAGCTGGCCGATCTTAAAGAGGCATTGGCTCTGGAAGAAGGGGATAAGAAGATAGAAACCCTCGAGGCCGAAACCACCGCTCCCGGATTTTGGGATGATAACAGAAACTCTAAAAAAGTGCTGCAGGAGATAGGATTTCTTAAGGGCCGCAAAACAGCCTTCCTCGCTCTGCAGGCCGAATATGATGATGCTCTCGTGCTGATAGAGCTGGCCGACGAAGCCGAGGATCTTTCATTGCTGGATGAAGTGATGCAGGCTGTGAATAATGTGGAATCCAATCTGGCTAATCAAAGATTGGGCACGCTGCTCACGGGAGAATACGATGGCAAAAATGCCATTCTCACCTTCCACGCAGGAGCGGGCGGCACCGAGGCTCAGGATTGGAACGAGATGCTGGTGAGAATGTACACTCGCTGGGGTGAGCGCCACGGATTTAAGGTGAAGATGATAGATTTTCTGGATGGCGATGCCGCAGGATTGAAGAGTGCCGTGCTCACGGTGGAAGGCACCAATGCCTATGGCTATCTTAAGAGTGAGGCGGGCGTGCACAGATTGGTGCGCGTTTCTCCTTTTGATTCTTCGGGAAGGCGCCACACATCTTTTGCCTCACTGGAAGTAATGCCTGAAATCGACGATGAGATTGAGATCGAAATCAGAGACGAGGATTTGAAGGTAGATACTTATCGCTCGGGCGGTGCAGGTGGCCAGCACGTTAATAAAACAGAGTCGGCCATTCGTATCACCCATATTCCCACAGGTGTTGTGGTGGCTTGCCAGAATGAGCGAAGCCAGCACCAGAACAAGGAAATGGCAATGAAGATGCTTAAATCCAAGCTTGTGGAGATAAAGGAAAGGGAGCATCTTGAAAAGATAGAGGATATAAAGGGCGTGCAGAAGGAGATCGCTTGGGGCGCCCAGATTCGTTCCTACGTCTTTATGCCCTACACCCTTGCCAAGGATCACCGCACAGGCTTTGAAAACGGAAACATCAACGCCGTGATGGATGGAGAACTGGATGGATTTATAAACGCCTATCTTAAGGCCGCTGCACAAGGTCAGCTTTAATAGTTGAAAAACATAAAAAGCCGTTGTATAATCAGTACAACGGCTTTTGTTCTATTTTAACGGAATGAGAGGGGCTTTTATGAAGAAGATTATTTGCCTGATCTGTGCTATTGCCGCAATTGTTGTTCTTTTTGTGCCTGCCACCGCATCGGCGGCAAAGGCCAAGAATACATCTAAAAAATACGCCACCAAAATCACCGAGGAAGGTATCACGCAGAATTTGCAAAAAGAAAGCCAGAAGCGTTGGTACACCTTTACCACCGAGAAAGACGGCGATGCGATTATCGTTTTTGATAACGCTGCCGATACGGTTTATGCCTATTATTGGTATATGACTGTGTATAAGAAAGACGGTAAGACCGTGGTTAAAGAAGGCAACGTGGAAGGCGGCGGCAAGACTACCTGTATCGCATTGGATGGGCTTGAAGCAGGGAAGTATTATATATGCATTGCACGCTCCAGCGGCGGCAATCCCTTTATGGTAGGCTACACCGATGCCGAATATACAATTAATCTTATCACGGCGGATACTCAGCGCCTTGTAGCTACTGATGAAGAAGAACCTGAAGATAATAAGGCTGAAGACAGCAAGAATGAAGGTGAGCTCGAGGCCGAAGATGCAGTGGAGCAGGGAAGAGTGCTTTTGATTGAGAAAAAGAATGCTGTGATTTGCTCGCTGGAAGGCAAACTGTTTGTGAAGGAAAATGAAGGCGCCGCAATGGTGGCCTATTATACCAATAAATCCGGGCAGACCGGCCCTATTCTCGTGGGCGAAACCAAAGAGGCTGTTAAATACTACACCAGCAACGCGGGCGAGGGCGAGTTTGAATACGGCGTTATCAAGTACGATGATAAACAGTATTATTATTCCTGTGCGTGGCACTTTGTGCCGGGTGTTTTAACCGACACATTAACGCCTGCTGTTTACAAATGCTCGGCAGAAGAGATGATGGATGCTTCTTATGCGGCCCGCGAACTGCTCAACGTTTATTTTGGGAAGGATCCTAAAGACGGATTTAAGAAGGCAGCGGTTATGGGCTTTCTTGCTCAATATTGGTTTTGGCTTGCAGTGGGTGCAATAGTGCTGATTGTTATAATCGTGAAGATCGTTGAGGCGATTAGAGATAACTCGTCTTCTTATTCCTCTTCATCCTACAGAAGCTCGTCTTACAGCGGTTCTTCCTATAGCGGCGGTTCCTACAGCGGTTCGTCCTACGGTAGTTCCTACGGCGGGTCGTCGAGCAGCTACGACGACTACGGCATTTCCAAGCCGGCCTATGATTATAATCACGTTA
>JAZRGE010000013.1:0-15346 GCA_045644025.1 Acutalibacteraceae bacterium
CACAGCCTGCAAGGCCTGCTCCCAAAACAGCAATCTTCATTATTTGTTTTCTCCCTTAGCGGCCTTTTTGCGGCTCTTGGCAGCGGCTTCGTAGCCGCATCCCTCGGCAAGGCAAAGCAACATTCCGCCGCGCCTTTTGAAGAGAGATTTGCCGCAATTGGGGCACTTTTCAGACGTAGGATCGTCCCATGTCATAAACGAACACTTAGGATTGTGCTCACATCCGAAATATTTCTTGCCGTTGCGCGATTTCTTTTGCAGCACCTTGCCACCGCAAACGGGGCATTCGGCTGCAGTTTCATTCACAATAGGCTTGGTGTTTTTGCACTGAGGATATCCCGGGCATGCAAGAAATTTACCGAATCGGCCGTTCTTCACAACCATCTTTCTGCCACAAAGATCGCAAACAACGTCGGTCTCCACGTCGGGCACCTTAACACGCACACCGTCCATAGAGCTTTCGGCGGCCTTCAAAGTGTCGGCAAAGCCTTGATAGAATTCGTCGATAGTCTTCACCCAATTAAGCTCACCGGATTCTATCTTATCCAGATTATCTTCCATACCTGCGGTAAACTTGATATCCACGATATCCTTAAAGTTCTCAGCCATAATATCGGTGATAATCTCACCAAGCGACGTGGGCTTCAAGGATTTCTTTTCGCGCTCAATATATTCTCTCTGCAGAATATTGGTGATAATGGGCACGTAGGTAGAAGGTCTGCCTACGCCGTTTTCGTCCAGTTCCTTAATAAGGGTGGGTTCAGTATATCGGGAGGGAGGCTGGGTGAATTTCTGCTCGGGGCGCAGCCCTTTAAGCTTAAGAGCATCGCCCTGCTTCATTTCGGGAAGCACGTTGTTGCCCTCTTCGTCCTCATCCCTGCCTTCTTCATAAAGGGCGGTGAAGGCGTCAAAACGCACGGTGTAGCCGCTGGTACGCAGTATGTAGCCCGCTGCCGCCACGTCGGGCACAACAGTATCCTGCACACAACCTGCCATAAGGCTGGCAATAAAGCGCTTCCAGATAAGGGAATAAAGCTTATACTGATCGGCAGTGAGAAACTCCTTAACGTCGGCAGGAGTGAGATTCACATTGGTGGGACGAATAGCCTCGTGAGCATCCTGAGCACCCGACTTGGATTTATAATAGCGGGGCTTTTCGGGCAGATAATTATCACCGTAGCGGGCGGCAATAAAAGCATTACCTGCATTTCTGGCCTCGGTGGAGATTCGAAGCGAATCGGTACGCATGTAGGTGATAAGACCGGTGATGCCGTTCTTTCCCAGCTCTACGCCTTCGTAAAGCTGCTGGGCGGTGCGCATCGTGCGCTGACCTGTGAAGCCCAACTTACGGGAAGCATCCTGCTGAAGTGTGGATGTGGTAAACGGAGGGGCCGGCTGCTTGGTGCGCACGCCTTTTTTAATGGAGTCCACCACATAATCGGCTCCATCCAAAGCGGCCAACACAGCGTCGCTCTGCTCCTTGTTCTTAAGGTCTATCTTTTTGCCGTCTGTGCCTTTATAAAGCTTGGCGGTAAAGCCGCCGTTGGCATGGAGAAGATCGGCCTCTAATGTCCAAAACTCTTCGGGCACAAAGGCACGGATCTCTTTTTCTCTATCCACGATAAGCTTAAGCGCAACCGATTGCACACGGCCGGCCGAAAGGCCGCTCTTCACCTTTTTCCAAAGGAAGGGGCTAAGCTTATAGCCCACGATTCTATCGAGCACGCGGCGAGCCTGCTGGGCATCCACCAGCGACATATTGATTGTCCTGGGGTTCTTCATACCGTCTTCCACACCGCTTTTGGTGATCTCATTAAAGGTCACACGGTTGGTATCGGTCTCATTAAGGCCAAGCACCTGTGCCAGATGCCAGGAAATAGCTTCTCCCTCGCGGTCAGGGTCGGCCGCAAGGAAAACTTTTTCGCTTATCTCTGCCTGCTCCTTAAGATTCTTTATAAGAGCCTTCTTGCCCGTTGCGGCAATGTATTTAGGCTGATAACCGTTTTCGATATCTACTCCCAGAGTAGATTTGGGCAGATCGCGGATATGGCCCATAGAAGCCACCACTTCGTAGCCCGAGCCAAGGTATTTCTTTATAGTCTTTGCCTTGGCAGGAGACTCCACTATAACAAGTTTAGACATAAAGTGTCCTCCTTCTTAATCGCTGATTTTATAAAGTCCGCCCGGTGCGGCTGCGATATAGCCGCCGATCTCAAGCTCGGTGAGCGCAACTATCACACGGGATATGCTAAGGCCCGTGATTTCTTCTATTTCATCTGTGCCTGCGGCGCCCTGAATCAAAACATTGTAAACAGTTTGGGCTTCCAAGCCGCAACTTATTTCTTTAGGCGCTGATTTCACCTTTGTTTCTTTAGTTGTTTGCAGTTTTTCGTCCGCAGCAGAATGGAAACGCCTGAAGCCCTCGGTGATGCTGGGCAATTCGGCGGAATATACTTTGTCCAATAAGAGCCTATGCGGATATCTTTCCACATATTCTTCCAATATATCCACCACGTTAAGCACAGGTTTTGCCCCATCCTTGAGCAGAAGATTGGAACCCTCGAAAAGTTTCTCGCCGCTTCTTCCGGGCACCACAAAGACATCTCTTCCCTGCTCGGCAGCATGGCGAGCTGTGATAAGCGCTCCGCTTTTGGCGGCAGCCTGCACCACTACCGTGCCCAACGATAGGCCCGACATAATTCGGTTCCTTATCGGAAAATGAGCCTTATATGCCCCCGCATCGGGAGCAAACTCCGAAACAAGTGCACCTTGATTGGCAATATCTTCCCGCAATTTAGCATTGCTCATAAGATAAGGAAACAAGATACCGCAACCCAGCACAGCCACGGTTTTTCCTCCTGCCCAAAGCGCCCCTGCGTGTGCTTCGGTATCCACACCCATAGCACCGCCGCTAACAACAACCGCTCCGCCTCTCGCCAACCTTGCAGCCAGAGAGAAAGCAGCCTTTATGCCGTAGTCGTCAGGCTTGCGAGGGCCCACAACAGCCACCGCCACCTGATCATCCATAAAAGGCAGATCGCCCTTGCAATAAAGCAGGGCAGGAAAATCGGAAATATTCTTAAGCCGTTTCGGATATTCGGGATGCTCGTAGTGGATTATCTTAATATTATTTTCGGCACACATATTCAGTATTTCATCGGTGCGGCCGTAATCGTTGTTAAAAAGTCTTTCAGCGGCTGAGGATCTTGCCACCGATCTCACCTGAGAAGGAGTGGCTGCAAAAACAGCCTCAATGCTGCCATAATGATTAAGCAGCCTTGCCATCGCAGGGTTGCCTGCACCCAGTTCTGTCTGGAACTTCACGTAAAGGCGGTCAATCATCGCTGCCACCCTTTGTCATTTCCCAAATAAATACTGTTGCCGCTGTGGCTGCATTCAGGGATTCTGCCCTGCCGCTCATGGGTATTGTAACCCTTTCATCGCAAACAGCCGCCGCATTATCGCTAAGGCCATCGGCTTCGTTGCCGATCACAACTATATCGCCCTTTTTGAAGCAGAATTGAACAAGGTTTTTGCCTTCGCGAACAACCGTGCCCACTATTCTGGCGCCCTGCTTTTTAAGCTGCTCCATATCAGCGCAGAAATCGGGGCAAACAAAAACAGGCAGACGCACCAGGGCACCCATAGAAGCTCTCAGCGCTTTGGGTGAAAAGGGATCAACTCCGCCACCGCCAAGGAATATACCGTCTATTCCAAAGGCCTCGGCGCTTCGGGCAACTGCGCCCAGATTGGATGGGTCACCTACCCTTTCCATTGCGATATACATATTATCTGCAGAAAATTTGGCACCGCAATCGGGGATACGGCAAAGAGCCAGCACGCCCTGAGGAGTGGCTGTGTCTCCCATCTTTTCAAACACCTTTTCCTCCACCAAAAAGCTTTCCTTTGCGGCTTTCACCACATCTGCCAGCTTTTCGCCATATCTATCCAAGGCCTGCTTGGTGTAGAAAACACTTTGAATTTCTATGCCGCTTTGCAGCACATCGGAACAAAGCCGCATCCCTTCCGCCGCAAAAAGCCCGGATTCTTTGCGGGCGTTGGCAGAAGAGAGCAGCTTGGCTACCTTTTTAATACGGGGGTTATCCCTGCTGGAAATAAGCATTGAATTCATGCATTTCACCTGATGCTTTATTAAAAAAAGCCCGCCCGAAAAGCTATTTACGGGCGGCATTTTTATTTACTTGCTTAATGCTTTTTTTGCGCTTTCGGCCAGTGCGGTGAAGCCGGCAGCATCGTGGATAGCCATCTCAGACAGCATCTTACGATTGATTTCAATTCCAGCTTTTTTAAGGCCGTTCATGAAGGTGGAATAGTTCATTCCGTTGAGCTTAGCAGCGGCAGAAATTCTTGTGATCCACAGCCTGCGGAAATCACGCTTCTTCTGCTTTCTGCCAATGTAGGCATAGTTGCCGGACTTCATAACAGCCTGCTTGGCCATCTTGAAATGCTTAGACTTAGAGCCAAAGTAGCCCTTAGCAAGCTTAAGAACTTTATTTCTTCTTTTGCGGGTCATCATAGCGCCCTTAATATGTGCCATAGTTGTGCACCTCCGTCAATTTTAATAATTCTTATTTGTAGGGGATCATTCTCTTAACTGCTGCTACGTTGGTAGTATCAGCCACAACAACCTTGCGGAGGTTTCTTTTCCTCTTGGTTGTCTTCTTGTTAAGAATGTGGGATTTGTAGGCATGGGCGCGTTTTACTTTACCGGTCTTGGTAAGCTTGAAACGTTTTTTAGCACCGCTGTGTGTCTTAATTTTCGGCATCTGGATTCATCCTCCTGTATTTTCTTAATAAAAATTATTTAGCATTTTTAGGCGCAAGGAACATCAGCATATTACGCCCTTCCATCTTGGCAGGTTTCTCAACGTTGCCCAGCTCGGAACAATATTCTGCGAAGCGAACCATTGTATCGTATCCGATCTCGGGATGGCCCATTTCACGGCCCCTGAAACGGATGGATACCTTTACCTTGTTGCCGTCGCTCAAAAATCTCTTGGCGTGGTTGCCCTTGGTTTCGAAATCGTGCGTGTCGATACCAAGACCGAGCCTAATCTCCTTAATTTCAACGACCTTCTGGTTTTTCTTAGCTTCCTTTTCGCGCTTTGTCTGCTCAAATTTGTACTTTCCGTAGTCCATTATCTTGCAAACGGGCGGCTCGGCATTGGGGGCGATCTTCACAAGATCATATCCCTTATCTTCAGCAAGCTGAAGTGCCTTATCGGCCGACATAACTCCCAGCTGAGAGCCATCTGCATCGATCACTCGGACTTCTTTATCGCGGATTTCCTCATTGATACTAAGTTCTTTGCTAGCGATGGGTAAACACCTCCGAATTTTTATTGGGTTTATGATGCAAAAAAGCGTGAACGAAAATTCGTTCACGCCCAACAACTCTGCAAAATACGGGCCACGCACGACCCTTTTACAAACGCTATTGACCTGATCGGACGACACCGAAAAGGTGAGAACGGATTTCGTTGCTACTTTATTGTCTTTGGGTATTTTAGCAGAACGCTCGGCAGATGTCAAGCATTTTTTTGCAAAAAGAAAAGCACCCTAAGGGTGCCTTTCCCTGTTTTGAATTAGATAACGCGAACTCTGATAATGCCTTCTTCGGATTCAAGATCAGCCACAAAGCCGGCATCGTCGCAATTAACATCCAGCATGGTGTAGGCCATATCCTTCTTGGATTTATTGCTCAGGTTCTCAATATTGATGTTGTGAGCGGAAGCCTTGCTGGTGATAACGCTGATAACACCGGGGATATTCTTGTGGATAACGCAGATCCTGGTGTTGCCGGTTCTGGGCATTTCCAAATTGGGCAGGTTCACGGAATTCTTGATATTACCGTTCTCGATATAATCAATAAGCTGCTTGGAAGCCATTGTTGCGCAATTGTCTTCCGATTCGGGTGTGGAAGCACCAAGGTGAGGAATGGCGATAACACCTTCCTGGCCGATAACAGCATCGGTGGGGAAATCGGTAACATAGCTTGCAACCTTGCCGCTGTCCAGAGCCTTAAGAATATCTTCATCATTCACAAGAGCTGCACGGGCAAAATTAAGGATTCTTACGCCGTCCTTCATCTGGGCAATAGTTTCTTCGCAAACGGTATTCTTTGTGTCGGGAGTGAGGGGAACGTGGATGGTGATATAATCGCAGTTGGCATATATCTCCTTAAGATCCTTTGCATGGATAACACTGCGGCTGAGATTCCATGCAGATTCCACGGAAAGATAGGGATCGTAGCCATAAACAGTCATACCCAGATGGGTTGCTGCATTAGCCACAAGAACACCGATGGCACCCAGGCCGATAACGCCCAGGCTCTTGCCCATAATTTCGGGACCAGCAAAAGCGCTCTTGCCTTTTTCAACCATCTTCTCCACTTCTGCGCCGTTGCCCTTTAATGTCTTGGCCCAATCAATAGCGGGGGCCACGCGGCGGGAAGAAATAAGCAGGCCAAGGATCACCAGTTCCTTAACAGCGTTGGCGTTGGCACCGGGGGTGTTGAAAACCACAATACCTTCTTCGGAGCAGCGATCAATGGGAATGTTGTTGGTGCCTGCACCTGCACGTGCGATGGCAAGCAGAGTATCATCAAACTGTGTGTCGTGCAAAGCGGCGGAACGAACGATAGCGCCGACAGGCTCTGCTACGTCTTCGCCGATAGCATATTTAGCGGCATCAAACACATCGGTTCCGCACTTAGAGATCTTGTTATATGTTTTAATATTGTACATAGTAGGTTCCTCCGTTTGCGAGAATCAAAGATTCTCAGCTTCAAATTTCTTCATAAACTCCACGAGAGCTTCAACGCCTTCAATGGGCATTGCATTGTAGATAGAAGCGCGCATACCGCCAACAGAGCGGTGACCCTTAAGGTTCACAAAGCCAGCCTTTTTGGCTTCGGCTACAAACTTGGCATCCAGCTCTTCGTTGCCGGTGATAAAGGGAACATTCATAAGAGAGCGATCCTTCTTTTCCACAGTGCCCTTAAAGAGCTTGCTGTTGTCCAGGAAATCATAGAGCACAGCAGCCTTCTTGCGGTTGTACTCGCCCATACCCTCCAGGCCGCCGAAGTTCTTCTTGATCCACTTAAGCACAAGGCCTGCAATGTAGATGCAGTAGCAAGGAGGTGTGTTGAACATAGAATCGTTCTCAGCATGGGTCTGGTAGTTGAACATTGTGGGGGTGATATCCATAGCGTTGCCCACAAGATCCTTGCGAATTATAACAACAGTGAGACCTGCGGGAGCCATGTTCTTCTGGGCGCCTGCGTAGAGTACGCCGAACTTCTTAACGTCGATAGGCTCGGAAAGAATGCAGCTGGAAATATCGGCAATAAGGGGCACGTTGCCTGTATCGGGCAGCTCGTTGAACTTAGTGCCGTAGATGGTGTTGTTCATGCAGATGTGGAAGAAATCTGCATCAGGATCGAAATCAGCCTTATTGAGCTCGGGGATATAAGAGAATGTCTTATCCTTGGAAGAAGCGACTTCCCTTGCAGCACCGTATTTAGCGGCTTCTTTATAGGCTTTGGTGGCCCACTGACCTGTAACAACAAAATCGGCCTTATTGTTCTTATTCATAAGGTTGAGGGGCAGCATTGCAAACTGAGAAGAAGCACCGCCCTGCAGGAAGAGAACATAGTAATCCTCGGGAATACCCATAATCTCACGAAGCAGAGCTTCGGTCTCCTTAATGATTGCATCGTACTCCTTGGAACGATGGGACATCTCCATAACCGACTGGCCGCTTGTGCCATACTCCAGCATCTCTGCTGCTGCAGTCTCCAGAACTTCCTGGGGCAGCATGGAAGGGCCTGCACTGAAATTGTAAACCCTCGACATAATAATTCCCTCCGATATATTTGTTTTATAGCTTCGGCCGCTTTTTGCAGCCGTTTTTTACACTATGTACTCTATTCTATTCCGCAGAAAAATATAGTCAACATATTTGTTAAAATTTTGTCTAACTTTTTTCAGAATTTTTGTATTTTTCTTTTTATTTTGTTAAATTTTTAACTATTTATTGCAAAACTATTTCCCCGATTTTAAGTCAACACGTCACACACAAATATAATCCGCAATACTCTCCAGAGTCTTTTGGCCGATACCCGGCACGTTCATAATATCCTCTATGTGGCTAAAGGCGCCGTTAGATTCTCTGTAGGCCACAATATCCGCCGCCTTCTTTGCGCCGATACCGGGGATCTTTTGAAGTTCCTCAGCCGATGCGGTGTTGATGTTCACGGGAGATTGAGATTGAGCCGAAGATATGGGTGGGCCGTAGTTTACATAGACGTTGCGATGAGTAATTGCGGAATATATTGAATATCCCACCGTAACAATGCAAGCGAATACTATCACGCAAAGAATTATTCTCACGGCATTGCGATATGTTCTCATTCTCCCACCCCTTTTTCTACATTCTAACCTTTCAGCAGATATTTTTCAACAAATATCGACACAGCCTTTGCCGTTGCTCTCGCAAGACTCCCTATAGGCACATTGGAACCTATCGTAATATTATCAACTATTTGTATTTCGTCTCCCTTGCATTCCGGCACAATATATTCGGGTGCATCCCAAAGCTTTTCCCGGTGGTATTTTATTATATCGGCCAGACGAAAAGAAAGCGACCGCGGGCCGAAGCCTGCCACCGAAATCACCGATCTCATTTCGGATATATCATCTGCGTGGCTCAGGCGTGCAGTATAGCAAATTTTTCCGCATCCCTTTTGAGGCATTATGTTTCTAAGCTCCTCCATAAGGAATTTCATATAAAGATCGGTAAGTTCCCTATCCATTTTCCTCCCCCCTTTAGTACATTCTATGCCAGTCCCTTTTGTTTGACAAAGCAAAGCCCCCGAGTTTTACTCGGGGGCTTCCATCACACCACATCAAATTTTATATCTTCACCCACAGCCTTCACTCTCACCTTTTTGCCTGCCTCCAGTTCTCTTCGCAGAAGCATCTCGCTTATGGGATCCTCTATCTGCATTTGTATAGCCCTACGAAGCGGACGGGCGCCATAAATCGGATCGTACCCCTTTTCAGCCAGAAGTTCTACCGCCCGCTCGTCAACATCCGTTTCGATACCCATATCTCCAAGCCGTTGTTTCAGCCCCTCCAACATTTTCTTGGCAATAGAGGCTATCTGAGGCTTTGTAAGCTTGCTGAAAACGATTATATCATCCACTCTGTTGAGAAATTCGGGCTTAAACTGTTTCTTCAACTCATTCATCACCGAATTTCGCATATCCTTTATATCGTCGTTGGGCGAATTATCGGAAAAACCAAAGGCTACACGGTGCTCACTGATAAGCCGCCCACCCACATTGGATGTGAGAATAATCACGGTGTTTTTGAAGTTGACCTTCCTTCCCCGTGAATCAGTCAGATGGCCCTCCTCCAATATCTGCAAAAGGATATTAAAGACATCGGGGTGCGCTTTCTCTATCTCATCAAAAAGCACAACACTATAGGGTGCGCGGCGTACCTTCTCGGTAAGCTGGCCTCCGTCGTCGTAGCCCACGTAGCCGGGCGGCGAACCGATGAGCTTGGAAACGGTGTGCTTTTCCATATATTCCGACATATCCAGCCTTATCATAGCCGACGCGCTGCCAAACATGGCCTCGGCCAAGCTCTTGCAAAGCTCTGTTTTTCCCACACCCGTGGGGCCAAGAAATATAAAGGATCCTATGGGGCGATTTGGATCTTTCACGCCTGTTCTCCCTCGGCGAACAGCCTTTGCCACCGCCGCAACTGCCTCCTCCTGGCCCACCATACGACTATGCAGGATTTCCTCCATTTTTAGAAGTCTCTCCGATTCCTGCTCGTTTAATCTGCTGGTGGGAATTCCTGTCCAGCCCGAAACTATCTCGGCAATATCCTCGGGCAATACTTGGCTTTCTCCCTTTTCCTTGCGCTGCTTCCAGCCATCTTTTTGAGCCTTTATGCTTTCCTCTATCTTCTTTTGTTTATCGCGGATACTTGCCGCCCTTTCAAACTGCTGATTCTCCACAGCCTCATTCTTTTCCTGTTCAGCAAGCAGTAGATCGTTTTCCAACTTTTTTATATCAGGATTAGCTACCGAATCCCTAAGGCGCACTCGAGATGCCGCTTCATCAATAAGATCTATCGCCTTATCAGGCAGAAACCTATCGGCTATATATCTGGATGATAGCTCCACCGCCGATTTTATGGCCGCGTCGGTAATTCTCACCCTGTGGTGAGCTTCGTATTTATCCCTTAGCCCTCTTAATATCTTCTCAGCGTCCTCAGCCGTAGGTTCACCCACCATCACGGGCTGAAATCTTCGTTCCAGCGCCGCATCCTTTTCTATATTTTTTCGGTATTCATCAATGGTGGTGGCGCCGATCACCTGCAAAGTGCCTCTCGCCAGCATAGGTTTCATAATATTAGCCGCATCGGTAGAACCTTCCGCCGAGCCTGCCCCCACAATGGTATGCAGTTCGTCTATAAAAAGGATCACGTCGTCGGAAGCCGCCACCTCATCCAACGCCGCCTTTATCCGCTCTTCAAAATCTCCTCTATATTTTGTTCCTGCCACCATACCTGTTAAGTCCAGCGCAACTATCCTTTTGCCGGCCAATATCTCCGGCACTTCCTTTTCGATTATCTTGCCGGCCAAGCCTTCGGCAATAGCAGTCTTGCCCACACCGGGCTCGCCTATAAGGCAGGGGTTGTTTTTCGTTCGGCGGCAAAGTATCTGTATGATTCTTTCTATTTCATCGGCACGGCCTATCACAGGATCCAGCTTTCCCTCGGCCGCCTCTCGGCTAAGATCACGGCCGTATTTATCCAAAGTCGGCGTGGTAGTTTTTCCTTTGGCTTTAGTCGTTTCTTTTTTATCATTCTTTTCTTCTCCCAACATATCCGATGCTATTTCTTCTCTGCTGTGCCCCAGTTCTTCAATAAACTTCACAGCATAGTTATCCCCCTCTTCCAATATGGCCGAAAGAATATGCTCGGTGCCAACAAAGCTATAGCCCGAAAGCCGAGCCTCGGCAATAGCCATCTCTAATATGCGTTTTGCTCTCGGAGTGAGATGCTCGGGGGTAAGGCTCGTGGGATTACCGCGGCCTATCACCTCCTCCAGCAGAGAAAGTATTCCATCGGTTGTGATGCCCGAATTGCGCAACACAACCGATGCCGCAGAGTCCTCAATGCTTATGAGCCCTGCCAGAATATGCTCGCTGCCCACGTACACGTGCCCCATGCTCTGGGCGGTAGTTATAGCGTTATTAAGCGCCGAATTTGCCTTCTGTGTGAACCCGTTAAAATTGTATTTCATTTTTTTGCCTCCCGTCATTTATCTATTATGCCCAAAGCAGTTGAATAATGTTGCGAAGCGCAAGCCGATTTTTTATTCACCAAATATGTAGCTGTGCCATAGAATGATGTTGAGAGCTTGAAAGGGGGCAAACGGTATGTGTAACGGTTTCGGCGGAAACAACTGCACTTGGGTCATCATCCTCATTCTCTTGCTGACCTGCTGCGGTTGCGGCAACAACGGCAACGATTCCTGCGGCTGCGGCTGCTAGTCAGTGCCTGCAAAGGGGGCGGCGTTTTGCCGCCCCCTTTGCCTTATTTCTTTATTTGCCTACATTATTATAATATATACATATATGCACCCTTTTCGATGCAGGAAATTTGCAGGAAAAGTTTGCAAAAAAATGCTTGACTTGAAGCACCTGCTGTGGTAACATAGTTTTACCTGTGCACAAGGGTCTTTTTTTGATGCGTATTTTTCGCATCCACCTTGATGCAAAGGGAGGATTATAATTCCGTTAAACTGGAGGTGCCACAATGAGGGTAAAAATCACTTTGGCTTGCACAGAATGCAAGCAGCGCAATTACAACACAATGAAAAACAAGAAGAACGATCCCGACAGGCTTGAGATGAACAAGAATTGCAGATTCTGCAAGAAGCATACTCTCCACAGGGAAACAAAGTAAGCTAGGAGCATTAAAATGAAGGTATTAAACATCGTTTTCCGTATTGCATCCGCAGTGTTGGGAATCGCTGCATTTGTGCTCTTCTTCGGAAACTTTGCCGACATCACCAGCAATGGTGAGGTGTTCAGCCTGGCCGGTTCTCAGCTGGCTTTTAAGGACACCGTTAAGAGCACTGTTTCGGAAGCTACCTGGCAGATGTACAGATCTACAGATATCTTCTTCTGTATGATCATCGCCGCAATCGGTGCCGTTGTCAGCGCATGTTCCTTCAAGTCCAAGCGTTGCCGCGTTGCCGCTCCGCTCATCAACCTTGTGCCTGCTATCTATATGCTGGTCATTTCGTTGAGCGATCCCTATCAGTTCATCGATAGGCGTCCCCTGCCCAACGTCACCGCAACAGTATATGGCGATTTCGTGTACTACGCCACCGCCGCTCTGCTGCTCTGCTCCGTTCTGGGTATTGCCGCCATTCTTATCAATGATAGGCTGGAAGTTATTGCTTCCAAGGGTGCAAAGCTTTCCATTCCCGCTAAGGTAGTTCGTTTCTTCCGCGAGTACAAGAGCGAGATCCACAAGATCTCCTGGCCCACCTTCCGCGCCGTTATTAAGAACACCGTTATCGTTCTTATCGTTTGCGCTGTGTTTGGTGCAGGTGTTTGGCTGCTTGATGCCGGTCTCGGATATCTCATTAAGCTCATTATGGGCGTTTAAGGAGGTTCTTTTATGGCTGGTTCTCAGGATGCTAAGTGGTATGTTGTTCATACCTATTCCGGTTATGAAAACAAGGTTGCCACAGATATCGAGAAGATTGTTGCCACAAGAGGCTTGCAGGAACTTATCACCGATGTGAAGATCCCCACCGAAATAGTCACCGAAGTTAAAGACAACGGTCAGACTAAAGATGTGGAGCGTAAGGTCTTCCCCGGCTACGTTCTTATCAAGATGGTGGTAACGGAAGTTACCTGGTTTATTGTCAGGAACACCCGTGGTGTAACGGGCTTTGTCGGCCCGGGATCCAAACCTGTCCCCCTCACCGATGCTGAGGTGGCAGCTCTGGGTGTAGAAAAGCACAGCATCGAAGTCAACTATAAGGTCGGCGATCGTGTTACTATTATCGATGGTCCCTTGGAAGGCTTCTCCGGCGTTGTAGACGTGCTGGAGCCCGAAAAGAACAACGTAAACGTAGTAATTTCTATGTTCGGCCGTGAGACACCCGTTGAGCTTGAGCTCGATCAGGTTGCTCTCGAAGATTAAATTGGTAATATGCGGGATTTCCGCTGTTATTATGCGGCGTGCTGCGCCGTATAGTGGGAGGAGCAAAAATCAGATTTGCTCTGCCTTTACCACGAATTATGGAGGTGTAAACAATGGCTCAGAAAATTATCGGTTATATTAAGCTCCAGATCCCTGCAGGCAAAGCCACACCGGCTCCCCCTGTTGGTCCTGCTCTCGGTCAGTATGGTGTAAACATCATGGCGTTTACAAAGGAGTTTAATGAACGCACAAAGAACGACGTAGGTCTCATCATCCCTGTTGTTATCACAGTGTTTGCAGACCACTCCTTCAGCTTTATCACCAAGACTCCGCCTGCTGCTGTTCTTATTAAGAAGGCTTGCGGACTGGACAAAGCTTCCGGCGTTCCCAACAAGACAAAAGTTGCAAAAATCACCAGCGAACAGGTCAGAAAGATCGCTGAACAGAAAATGCCCGACCTTAACGCCGCTTCTGTAGAGTCTGCCATGAGCATGGTTGCCGGCACAGCTCGCAGCATGGGTATTGAAGTCGTAGATTGAGATTGACACCCCGGGTGGGAGGAATTATCCGATTAACCACCCAATATGGAGGTAAACAGAAATGAAACATGGAAAAAAATACAATCAGAGCGTAGCTATGCTTGAGCCCGGAAAGCTCTATGATATTGCAGAAGCTATGGAGCTCGCATCTAAAACAGCATCTGCCAAGTTTGATGAGACCGTGGAACTCCACGTTCGCCTTGGCGTTGACTCCAGACACGCAGACCAGCAGGTTCGCGGCGCAGTTGTTCTCCCCAACGGCACCGGTAAGAACATTCGTGTTCTTGTTATTGCCAAGGGTGATAATGTTAAGGCTGCTCTGGAGGCCGGTGCAGATTATGCCGGCAGCGAAGAAATGGTAACAAAGATCCAGAATGAAAACTGGATGGATTTTGATGTTCTTATCACCACTCCCGATATGATGGGCATGGTAGGTCGTCTTGGTAAGGTTCTCGGCCCCCGTGGCTTGATGCCTAACCCCAAGGCAGGTACCGTTACTCCCGATGTAGCCCGCGCTGTTAACGAAGCAAAGGCTGGTAAGATCGAGTACCGTCTGGATAAGACCAACATCATCCACTGCCCCATCGGCAAGGCTTCTTTCGGTGCAGAAAAGCTTCGTGAGAACTTCGATACTCTTATGAACGCTATCGTAAAGGCTAAGCCCGCCGCTTCCAAGGGTCAGTACATTAAGTCTTGTGTTGTTGCAACAACTATGGGTCCCGGAATCAAGATCAACCCCGCTAAGTTCGGTGTTTAATTTTGTTCTTGACATTTTAGTTTGTTCGTGATAATATCAATGATGTTCTTTGCCGTGTAATGCGGCAGCTATTCCAAAGACAGCAGGTGCCACCCGTTTGGCTCAATACCCTGCCGAGGATGCGCTACTATTACTCTTAGTGTGTAATTGTGCCTGTCCATGTCTTTGGGCAGGCACTTATTTTTTTGGAGGTGAATTTATTTTGCCAAGTCAGAAAGTTTTGGAACAGAAGAAGCAGTTCGTTGCTGAGCTGTCTGAGCAGCTTAAAGGCGCAAAGGCCGGTGTTGTGGTTGATTACCAGGGTATCACCGTTGCTGCCGATACTGCACTGAGAAAATCTCTCAGAGAGGCCAACGTAAACTACAGCGTTGTGAAGAACACTCTGCTGGGTCGCGCTGCCGATGAAGCAGATCTTAGCGAACTGAAATCCGTTCTGGAAGGCACCACCGCTCTTGCCACTTGCGACAACGATGAGATCATCGCTGCTAAGTTGCTTTGCGAGTTTGCCGAAAAGAATGATTGCATCAAGATCAAAGCCGGTTTCTATGAAGGTAAGGTTGTTGATGCAGCAACAGTTCAGAGCCTTGCAAAGGTCCCCCCGAAGGATGTTTTGCTTTCCATGTTTATTGGTGGCTTGAACAGTATGGTTGCAGGTCTTGCCCGCGCTGTTAATGCAGTTGCCGAGCAGAAGGGCGAAGCTGCCCCCGAGGCATAATGCCTTAAATTAAAACAAAAACAAAAAATTATTTATGGAGGATTTGTATCATGTCTGAGAAAATCACAAA
>JAZRGE010000014.1:0-6789 GCA_045644025.1 Acutalibacteraceae bacterium
AAGAATAAGCCTGATGCTCCCAAGAGCAAGGCAAAAAGATCACCCAATAAGCCTAAGTCTGCCAACAAGAAGCCTGCCAATAAAAACGTAAAGGCTTCCCCTTTGAAAATAATTCCCCTTGGCGGTATCAACGAGATAGGCAAGAATCTCACTGTTTACGAATATGAAAATGATATTATTATCGTGGATTGCGGTATGGCTTTCCCCGATGAAGATATGCTGGGAATAGATATTGTTATTCCCGATTTCACCTATCTTATAAAGAACCAGGATAAGATCAAGGGTCTGTTTATCACTCACGGTCACGAAGATCATATCGGTGCCGTGCCATATCTTCTTAAAGAACTGAATATTCCCATTTATGCCACAGGGCTCACCATAGGCCTTATCGAAGGCAAATTGAAGGAACACGGCCTGCTTTCCTTTGCTCAGCTTAACGTGGTAAAGGCAGGGTCTACTATCAAGGCAGGTAGGTTTAGCGTGGAGTTTATTCACGTGAATCATTCTATTGCCGATGCGGTGGCTTTTGCTATCCGCTGCCCGGCAGGTCTGGTGGTGCAGACGGGCGATTTCAAGATAGACACAACTCCAATTGATGGTGAAGTTATTGATCTTGGCCGCCTGGCAGAGCTGGGCAACGAAGGTGTGCTGGCTTTGCTTTCGGATTCCACCAATTCAGAGCGCCCCGGCTTTGCCGCATCGGAAAAAATTGTGGGCGAATCCTTTTCCAATATTTTCTCCAAGGCCAATAATCAGCGCATTATTGTGGCAACGTTTTCTTCCAACGTTCACCGCATCCAGCAGATAATGGATGAGGCTGCAAAGCTTGGAAGAAAAGTGGCGGTCTCGGGAAGAAGCATGGTGAATCTTATAAATGTGGCTTCGGAACTTGGATATCTTAATATCCCCGAAGGCATACTTATAGATATCTCTATGGTGCGCAAATACGCCCCCGAGCAGCTTGTGATCATCACCACGGGCAGCCAGGGCGAAGAGCTTTCGGCTCTGCACCGTATGGCATTCAGCGATCATCGCCAGGTGGAGATCACGCCCAACGATCTGATTATAATTTCGGCAACTCCTATTCCCGGCAATGAAAAGCTGGTAAATAAGGTTATAAACGAGCTTACAAAGCACGGAGCTAAGGTTGTATATGAAAAAATGTACGACGTTCACGTTTCGGGCCACGCTTGCCAGGAAGAGCAGAAATTGATGCTCAGCCTTGTGAAGCCCAAGTTCTTTGTTCCTGTTCACGGTGAGCAGAAGCACCTTCGCAAGCATGCGGAGACTGCTGTCTCCCTCGGAATGAAGAAGGAGAACATTGTGGTAGCCGATCTGGGCCGTGTGATAGAGCTCACAGCTAAATCGGTGAAATGCCGTGAGACAGTGGAGGCAGGCCGCCTGCTTATAGATGGTCTTGGCGTTGGCGACGTAGGATCGGTGGTGCTGCGCGACCGTAAGCACCTGGCTGAAGACGGAATCTTTGTGGTGGTAATGTGCCTTGATTCCGCCACGGGCGAGATGCTCTCGGGCCCGGAAGTAATATCCCGAGGATTCGTCTACGTGAAGGGCTCGGAAGAGCTTATGGACGAAACACGGGAGATAGTCTGGGACATTGTGGAGGATACCCCTATCCGCAGCCAGAGAGATTGGAACACTATGAAGACAAGAGTGAGAGATTCTGTCTCCAGATTGCTCTATGAAAGAACGGGTCGCAGCCCGATGATACTCCCCATTATAATGGAAATCTAATAAGGGTTATCCCTTTTTGAAAGGAGTGTGCAGTATGAAAAACAATAAAAATGCACGCCTTGGAATTTTTGAAGTATTCTTTATATTTATTGCTGTAATGGTTGCCCAGTCGTTGCTGTGCACCTTGCTTTGTGAGCGCGATGATATATGGATCCTGCTTGCCATAATGGTGGTGATAGATGCCGCCGCAGCCTTGGTCGGTATAGCAAGGTTTTATCGCTTGCAGAAGAGCACAAGAAAGGTGCTGTCTTCGGTAGGAAAAGGCCTTGGCACTGCAGGCACAGAGATCCTTCAGCGATTTAAGATGCCTGTTCTTATCACCGATCACGAAGGCAAGATCGTTTGGTACAATAATCGTTTCGATAAACTGCTGGAGCGTTTCACCGATCTTATCGGTCTTAATATCACCGATAGCGTGATGACAAAGGAAGACAACGAACTGCTTAACGAAAGCGGCCATGCCGATATTATGTTTAGAGATAAGCTTTTTGCAGTTTATCAGAGCAATAATAAGGCCACCGGCAGGGAAGATAAGGTGCTCTATTTTGTAGACCAGACTCAGCTTAAGCAGACTGCCAGCCAATATCGCCGTTCCCGCCCTGCCGTGATATTTATCTCGGTGGATAATATGGACGAGATCGCAAAGGCTGTGAAGGAAAGTGAAAAAGGTCTTATCACCAGTTCCATACAGACAGCTATTGAAAATTGGGCCGCCGATTGCAACGCTATAGTAAAGCGCATAGGCGTAGGCTTTATGTTGATCTTGGAAGAGAGCGGTTTGCAGGCTTTGATGGATGAAAGATTCAAGATTCTGGATACCGTGCGAAAGATCACGTTTGGCGATTCTCAGGTAAACGCCACGCTTTCCATCGGTGTGGGCCATAAGGCTTCTTCCTTTAGGGAGTGTGAGATATTGGCTCAGCAGGCTCTGGAGATGGCTATCGGCCGCGATGGCGACCAAGCCGCTGTGAAGACTCCCGACAACGAATATAAATTCTTTGGCGGTGTGGCCAAGGCTGTGGAGCGTTCTAATAAGGCTCGTGCAAGGCTTATGGCTTCGGTGCTTTCCAAGCTGATAGACGGAAGCGACAGGGTTATTCTTATGGGCCATAAGGCCTCGGATATGGATTGTATCGGCCCTGCTTATGCTCTCTGGCAGATCGCTCAGAAAGCCGGTAAGGAAGCCCATATTGTGGTGGATTATCAGCAGTCATTAGCCACCGAACTTATCGACTACATAAAAGAGCGCGATCCAGAGTGCGATTTCACCGATGGCCGCGATATTGTGGATCTTATTGATCGCAAAACGTTGCTTATAGTGGTGGACGTTCAGCGCCCCAGCTTTGTGGATAATAAAGAGATCTATGATAGAAGCTCCAGCGTTGTTGTTATAGATCATCACCGAAAAGCGGTTGAACATATTGAAAACGCCGTGCTTTTCTATCACGAAACATCGGCATCCTCCACCAGTGAGATGGTGGCAGAAATGCTGCAATATATGGGCAACGGCAAGATACCTCAGCTCGTGGCTCAGAGCCTGCTCACCGGCATTATGCTGGATACAAAGAACTACGTTCAGCACACCGGCACACGCACCTTTGAGGCGTCGGCTTATCTTAGGCTCAACGGAGCTAATCCCCAGAGCGCAAAGCAGATGCTTTGCGGTGATATAGGCACGTATCGCCAGCGCGCCGCGATTATGGCTACCGCCGAATACTATGGCGATTGTGCTATAGCCGTGAACGAGATAAGAGATAAAAACAGCCGTTTGGCTACGTCTCAGGCCGCTGATGAATTGCTTAATATCCAGGGCGTTAAGGCATCCTTTGTTATGTGCTATTTAGAGGGCGCTATCAATATCTCGGCCCGAAGCGCAGGAGATATCAACGTGCAGGTGATTATGGAAGCGCTGGGTGGAGGCGGCCATGGTATGATGGCGGCTTGCCAGATAGACGTGAACGATATAGACAAAGCGCGCCAGATGCTTTTCTATGCCATAGATGAATACAGAAAGAACAACGAACACTAAAAACGGAGTGATATAAATGAAGGTTATATTGAAGGCCGATGTTAAAGGTCAGGGCAAAGCAGGCCAGATAGTGAATGTTTCGGATGGCTATGCCAGGAACTTCCTTTTCCCCAAAGGATTGGCCGTGGAAGCCAATGCTTCCTCAATGGGTGAACTCAACAGCAAGAATGCCGCTGCTGCTCATCACATAGAAGAAGAAAAACAGGCAGCCAGAAATACCGCTGCCAAAATAGAAGGCAAGGTTATTGTGATCAAGGCCAAGGCAGGAGCGGGCGGAAAGCTTTTCGGCTCGGTTACATCCAAGGAAGTGGCCGAAGAGGTTAAGAAACAGTTGGGCGTGGAGATCGACCGCCGCAAGCTCAATATGAACGATATAAAATCCTTCGGCGATTTTCCTGCCGAAGTCAAGCTCTACAACGGCATCACCGCCAAGCTTACAGTGAAAGTAAACGAATAAACGATAAAGGAAGAGAAAAATGGCAGATTTTAAGCCGGATTTCATTGATTTTGAGGGCGCAAGCCTTCCTTTCTCCACCGAGGCTGAGCAGTCGGTGCTGGGAGCCATTCTTGTGGATCCTGCCAGCATCAACCAGGTGGCCGATATTCTGAAGCCCGAATATTTCTATATTCCTCAGCATCAGGCTATCTATACCACTCTTCAGGGAATGGTGGAGCTCAATACAACGATCGATTTTGTCACCCTGCTGGATAGGCTCAAGGTTATGGGCGTTTATGACCAGGCGGGCGGCAAGTCTTATCTCACTCAGTTGGCGCAGATGGTGCCTTCTTCCGCCAATATCACCAATTATGCCGAGATTGTGCGCGAGAAATATTACGTGCGCTCACTTATCACGGCATCCAGAGATATTATTAAGGATGCAGGAGATGGCAACGTGGATGCTGCCGTGCTCATTGATTCGGCCGAGCAGCGCATTTTTGAGATCCGCAGCGGCAAGGATGTGAGCGGACTTAAACATATCCGCGATATTCTGCAGCAGGAGACTTATGATAGGCTCACCAAGATAAGCAACCCCGAAACAAGGGGAGATTTTATCGGTATTCCCACAGGTATCAGAGAATACGATAGAATGACAACCGGTCTTAATAAATCGGATCTTATTATTGTTGGTGCTCGCCCCGGTATGGGTAAAACATCCTTCGCTTTGCAGATCGCAACCCACGTTGCACTCCGCGAAAAGAAGACTGTTTGCTTCTTCTCTCTGGAAATGACAAGGGATCAGCTTGCCCAAAGAGTGCTTTCCAACCAGGCCAGTGTTAAGGTGGAGAAAATGCGCTCGGGTGACCTTTCGGCTGACGAATGGAAGCGTATTGCCGATGCAGGCGCCGATCTTTCAAGCGGAAATCTTTATTTCGATGAAACGTCTAATATCACTGTTGCTCAGATGAAGGCCAAACTCCGCCGAATGAAGAAGGTAGACCTTGTTGTAGTGGACTATCTGGGTCTTATGAAGGGCTCGGGCCGCGCTGAGAACAGAACCAACGAAGTGGCTGAAATCACTCGCGGACTCAAGCTTATGGCTAAGGATCTTAAGATACCCGTGATTGTGTGTGCTCAGCTTAACCGTGGCACCGAAGGCAAGGGCCAGAAGGAAGGCTCTCATAAGCCTGCTCTGGCAGATCTTCGTGAATCGGGCTCTATCGAGCAGGATGCCGACGTAGTACTCTTTATTTATCGCAAGAAATACTACGACCAGGCAGGCGAGGAAAGCACGGTGGATGAGCACGATATGGGGCTTATCGTGGCCAAGAACAGACATGGTGAAACAGGCACGATCAACCTCTATTGGGATGGCCAGTATACACGCTTCACGTCGGTGGCTCGAAATGAACAATAAGCTTTTGGCGGCAATCGAGAAATACGAATTGCTGAAAAAGGGGCAGGATGTTACGGTTGCTCTGTCCGGTGGGGCAGATTCCGTAGCTCTGCTCTATTGCTTACTTTCGGTGAAGGATCAGCTGGAAATCACTGTATCGGCCGCCCATCTTAATCACGGTATTCGTGGGGATGAAGCCGAGCGGGATCAAGCGTTTTGCCGAGCCTTGTGCAAAAAATGGGGTGTGGAGCTTTCCGAAAAGGCGGTTTCCGTGCCCGAAGAGTGTGAAAAGACGGGGGAGAGCACCGAAACCTGCGCCAGGCGGCTGAGGTATGAATTCTTTGATTCGCTTTCTACCGATGCTGTGGCCACGGCGCACACCGCATCCGATAATGCCGAGACAATGCTCTTTAATCTTGCCCGCGGCAGCGGTATAGACGGCCTGACCGGCATACCTTGCCGAAGGGGCAGAGTGATCCGACCAATGCTGGATATCACACGAGATGAAGTGGAAGAATATTGCAGGGAGAATTCTCTGGATTTTGTTACCGACAGCACTAATTTTTCGGACGACTACACCAGAAATTATATAAGGCACAATGTGGTGCCGAATATGAAAAAAGTTAATTCCGCCTTTGAGGAAAATGCAAGGCGGGCGGCAAAACTTTTGCAGGAAGATGCCGGTTTTCTTACACGTATGGCTATCTTGATGTATGATAAATATCTCGAGAACGAACGCCTTTCGTTGGAGGCAGCAGGGCTTCCCAGGAGTTTGCTTTCCAGAATAGCTTCGTATTATTTGGAAACAAACGCAGGTTGCCGTGAGGGCAAACATATAGATGCTTTGGTAGAGCTTATTGAAAAAGGCAGCGGTATTATCCAGCTTCCCCACGGGCTGGAAGCTCAAGCCGCAAGAGGCTATGTGAGAATCTTCAAAAGAGAAGAAGCAGAAGAATTTTCTGCGGAGCTTAAATTAGGCTCCAATATTGTGGGAGAATACGTTATAGAGGCCCTGGACGTTCACGACAGCGACAAAATTAACAATTTGTTATTGAATGGGCTGGTGGACTGTGATAAAATAGTGGGCAAGTTGGTGGTTCGCAATCGCCGCGCAGGCGATAGTATTCGCCCTAAGGGCCGCGGGCTCACCAAAACTATGAAAAATATTTTTGC
>JAZRGE010000015.1:0-6951 GCA_045644025.1 Acutalibacteraceae bacterium
CGGCGGTGAACAGGCTTCAAACCGTCTCGCACGTCGGGCAGTGCACGGCCCACAAGCACGCTCATACCATACTGCAGCATACTGGATTTAACTTCGTCGACTATCTCAACCGGAACGATATTGGTATCTTCGCTCTCCGGCCAGAAAACCTTTTCTTGCTTAGCCAATTTTCACACTCCCCTTTCTTAAATATCAAGGTCTGTGGCAAACACAGCGTTTTCTTCTATAAATATCTTTCTGGGCTCAACTTCTTCACCCATCAGCATTGTGAAGGTCTCGTTTGCAAGCTCCGCATCCGACATAGTCACCCTAAGGAATGTTCTGCGCTCAGGATCCAAGGTAGTCTCCCAAAGCTGATCGGGATCCATTTCACCAAGACCTTTATAGCGCTGAACGTCGGCAGTGCCGCCCAGGCGCTCGATATATTCCACCTTTTCTTCATCGGTGAAGGCATCGAAGCGCTGCTTGCCTTTGGATACTCTATAAAGCGGGGGCTGAGCCAGATAGATGTGGCCTGTTTCGATAAGCTGAGGCATATAGCGGAAGAAGAAGGTGAGAAGCAGGGTGCGGATGTGGCTTCCGTCCACGTCGGCATCGGCCATAATCACTATCTTATCGTAGCGCAGCTTTTCTATATCAAAATTCTCGCCGATTCCGGTGCCCAAAGCCACGATCACGGGAGTGAGCTTATCGTTGCCGTAAACTTTATCGTCGCGAGCCTTTTCCACGTTGAGCATCTTGCCCCAAAGGGGAAGAATGGCCTGATAGGTGGAGTTTCTGCCTTCCACGGCAGAGCCGCCTGCAGAATCACCCTCCACGATAAAGATCTCGGTCTTGGTGGGATCATCGGAAATGCAGTCTTTAAGCTTTTCGGGCATCCTTGTTTTGCCGCCGATGCCGGATTTATTTCTGGAGGCTTCTCTGGCCTTTTGTGCTGCTTCGCGGGCATTGGAGGAAGCAATGGATTTATCAATAATAATCTTTGCCTCGGCAGGGTGCTCTTCCAGATAGGCATAGAGCTTATCGTTCACAAGTTCCCTCACCAGCTTGCCGATAGAGGTGTTGCCCAGCTTTGCCTTGGTCTGGCTTTCAAACTGTGCATCGGCCAATTTAACCGAAACAACAGCCACTAAACCTTCGGTGATATCCTCACCCTTGAGGCGGGGGTTGCCCTCCTTAAGGTGCTTGAAATCAAAAGCGTATTTATTCACCACGTTGGCAAGGCTCTGCTTAAAGCCCTGCTCGTGTGTACCGCCGTCGATAGTGTGGAGAGTATTTGCAAAGGACATTACCTTGTTGTCGTAGGCGGTGGACCAGATCATAGCGATCTCAGCAGTCTGGTCGCCGTCGTTGGCGGCAAGGTAGATAACGTCGCTGTTGAGCCTATCCTTCTTGATTCCTTCCAGCAGGAACTCAACATAGGATTTAATACCGCCTTCGTAATAAAACTCATCGTTTCTGGGCTCGAAAACATCGGTACGCTTATCAATAAGCTCCACGCGGATGCCTGCATTAAGGAAGCTCTGCTCACGCAGCCTTGTCTTCAGAGTATCGTAATCGTAGGTGGTGGTATCGGTGAAAATAGTGGGGTCGGGCTTAAAGGTGACTGTGGTACCTGTCACGTTAGTCTCGCCGATCACTTCCAGATCGGTGACAATATTACCCTTCTCATAGCGCTGACGATAGACCTTGCTGCCATCGCGCACCTCAACCTCCAGCCAAGAGGAAAGCGCGTTAACAACCGAGGCACCCACACCGTGCAGACCGCCGGATACCTTATAGCCGCTGCCGCCGAACTTACCGCCTGCGTGCAGAATGGTGAAAACAACGGTGACCGTGGGGATACCCTTCTGGGGATTGATACCAACGGGTATGCCGCGTCCGTTATCGGTAACGCGGATAATACCGTCGTCCAGAATCTCAACGGTGATCTTATCGCAGTAGCCTGCAAGGGCTTCGTCGATAGAGTTGTCCACTATTTCATAAACCAAGTGGTGCAGGCCGCGCTCACCGGTGGAACCGATGTACATACCGGGGCGCTTGCGAACTGCCTCCAGTCCTTCCAACACCTGTATTGAATTTTCGTCGTATGCTTCTGTAACAGGCATATTGATATCGATGTTGTCCATAGAAATACTCCGTTTCTTAAATATTCTTGGATTTTTATTTATTAAATTCCGTCGGTAGCGAAGGCTGCAGCATTTTTATGCAAAGTCGCCGCCGAAATTCCGGAAATATAAATCTTATCTTCTTTTCCTTCGTTCACTATCACAAAGGTCTTGGGCAGATCGGTTGCCACGTTCAAAAGCCGCCCTTCCTTTTCCGCTCTGGAAAGGAAATCACGGGTTGTTTTATAAACGGTGGTAGAATCCAGATCGAATATCCCAACAATATCTTTAGTGGCCACGATAGTCTGCTGGCCCAAATGAACAAACATAGCTATTCCTCGCTTACAATTCCGCCGTCCATCCTAAAGGTCTTGCCCTCTTTAAGGCGGCTTAGCTGCTCTTTTTCACAGCAGGTAACAAACACCTGCATATCGGAAAATCGGTTAAGTATGCTTTCCTGGCGGCCTTCATCCAGCTCACTCATCACGTCGTCCAGCAGCATCACGGGATGTTCACCCACGGTGTGATATATCACCTGTGCTTCGGCAAGCTTCAGCGCAAGCACACAGCTTCTCTGCTGCCCTTGGGAGCCGTAGATTCTGGCGGCACGGCCATCAAGAAGAAAATTCATATCTTCTCTGTGTGGGCCTACCGAACTGCTGCCCGAAAGAATATCTTCTTTTCTGGCATTTTTAAGCTGCTCTTCCAGCTGTTTTGCGGCCTCTTCGGCGCTATCGGCCGAAAGGATACTCACGTATTCCAGCTTTAGCGCTTCTCTTTGCCCCGAAATGGAGCTATATATGCCTTCGATCTCTTTGGAAAGCGAAGCCATATATTTCTTGCGGTGGAAATATATCATTCCGCCGAATTTAGCCATTTCGTGCTCAAAATTTTCCAGCATATCATAGATAAAGCTATCGTATCTTGCATCCTTAAGCACGGCGTTGCGCTGCTGCACTGCTCTTGTGTAGCCCCTTAGAGCCGCCACATAGGAAGGATAAAGCTGACCAATAGCTATATCCAGCATTCTGCGGCGCACGGCAGGGCCATCCTTCACCAACGATAAATGCTCGGGTGAAAAAACAACTGCACAGAAATTTCCGCAAAGTTCACCACTGCTTTTAAGCTTCACACCGTTGAGCGATGCCGTTCTGCGGTTTTCTATGGCAATTTCTGCTTCCTGGCTTCGGCCAAAGGCGGAAAATTCCATATTAAGCCTGGCTTTTTGGCCTGCAAAATTTATAAGTTCGTTATCATGGTGGCAACGAAAACTTTTTGCGCCGCAAAAAAGCCAGATACCTTCTATTAAATTAGTCTTTCCTTGGGCGTTCTGGCCGTAGATTATGTTTGTGCCGCTGTGTGGCACTATCTCGGCCGAAGAAATATTGCGAAAATCGGCGCAAGAAAATCTTTCAACCTTCATTTATTCCACCACAAATTCTTCGCCCTGAAACTCCACGGTGTCGCCGCTGCGGATCTTTTTGCCGCGCATGGTGCAAACTTCTCCGTTGAGCTTAACTTCACCTTCCTGGATCACTATCTTTGCGTGCCCACCTGTCACAACCGAGCCTGTCACCTTAAGAAGATCGTCTAATCTGATGAATTCGCCGTTAATTCTTATCTTCTCAGCCATTTTCTCTGTCTCCGGAATTAAGCAGCATAGGCATTATCATATAAATAAATTCGTCCCCTGCAGCAGGTGTGATCATAATAGGCGAAACTGGGCCGTTGAGCTTAAGCATAATTTCGTCTGTCTCAGCAGCTCTGAGAGCATCTATAAAATATCTGTTATTCACACCGATCTCCATGCTATCACCCTCAACCGATGCAACACAGCTGTCGTCTGCTCGGCCAAGAGCCGTGACACAGCTGAAATCAATCTTATCCGAGCCAATGTGGAAGCGGATAGGCTTTTTCATGCTCTCGGAAATAATAAGGCTCATTCTTTCGATAATATCCAAAGCCTCACGCACGTTCAGTCTGACTTGGCAGATAAAGCTATCCTTAAGGGAATTTTTATAGTTCATAAATGCTCCCTCAAGGCGCCTTGCAATAAGGGTGTAGCCATCGATGCTGTAGCAAACGTGGGTGGCACCAACAGAAACCTTAACTTCTTCTGTTTTATCCGAAATGATCTTGGTGGCTTCGTTCACAGATTTTGCAGCCACGATATATTCCACATCGTTGGTGGCCACAACTCTTTCTCTTCTCACAGCGATTCTGAAACCGTCTACAGCCACAACCTCCAAAAGATTATCCTTAATGCAGAAGAAAAGGCCGGTGAAAACAGGCTTCATAGTCTCACTCTGGGCAGCGGAGAAGGCAGTCTGGCGAACAACGCTCTTCATAGCCTCACCGCTGATCTTATATTCCACACCGTCGGTGAAGGAAGGCATTTCGGGGAAATCCTCCGCCTTCATGCCAATGATATCAAACTTTGTGTTTTCGCTCTCTATATGGCAGCGAAGCTTATCATCCACAGATATGGTGACAATCGCACCGGAAAGCTTTCTTAAGATCTCACCAAAGAGCCTTGCATTAAGCACAATATCTCCGTTTTCCTCTGTTTGCACGTAAAGAGTCTTGGTGATTCCCATTTCCAGATTGTAGGCATACATATTAAGCTTGCCGTCTTCTGCGGAAAAAAGAATACCTTCCATCACTTCTGCTGTGGATTTTGCCATTGCGGCACGGGATAAATTCATAACTGCTTCGCTGAGTTCTTCGCGGTTTACAATGATCTTCATTTTTAGCTCTCCCTTAATTTTTGATTTCTTTTTCTTAAAAGAAAATAAATAAGATAATAGTAATAATAAGACATGTTGAAAATGTGGAAAACCAACTTTTTCCTTTATTTTAAGCCAAAAGTTTCTAATAGGTTTTTAAGGCTGATAAACAGGAAAAAAATTATGTAAATTTAAGTTGGTAAACATAAAATCCGAGCCTTGAAAACTTAATGTTAATTAGTGTTGAAAAGTTAAAAACTTTTAAGGATTATGTCAATTTTCACTGTTTTCAAGATTAAGGATAATCTCTTCTATGATTTCCTTTTCTCTCGGGTTCATCTTAATAAGACCTTCCACCTTTTTCACGGTGTGAAGCACGGTGGCGTGATCTCTGTCGCCAAAGATCTTTCCGATGTCTTCGTAGGTCATGCCTAAAGTCTCCCTGCAGATATACATAGCTGCTTGGCGGGCCTTCATAATATGGGCCGAGCGCTTTTGAGAAACGATATCCTTTTCGGAGATATTATATGTTCTGGAAATTTCTTCGATTATCTTCTGGGGTGTTATCTTCACGATCGAAACGTCGTTCACAACGTCTTTAATAAAATCGTGGATCACGGAGAAGGTGATAGCGTTGCCTGTCATCTGAGTGTAGGCCTGCAGCTTTTTGATAATTCCTTCCAGCTGGCGGATGTTTCGGGTGATCTGCTCGGCTATAAGGAAAGCCATCTGATCTGTGATGCTCACACCCACGGCCTCGGCTTTTCGCATTATGATTCCCACCCTTGTTTCGAAATCGGGGGGCTGAATATCGGTGAGCAGGCCGCATTCACATCTGGAGCGGATCCTTTCTTCCAGGCTCTTTATATCCTTTGGAGGCCTATCGGAAGAAAGCACTATCTGCTTATGATTTTGATAAAGAGAATCAATAGTGTTGAAAAGGGCTTCCTGAGTGGCATCTTTATTGGCGATAAACTGAATATCATCCAAAAGGAAAATATCCACATCGCGGAATTTGTGATTGAATTCCTCAATAGCGTGATTATTAAGAGCAAAGATAAAAGCGTTGGTGAAATCCTCGCCGCGCACGTAGATGCTCTTTTTTTCGGGATGCTTTCTTAAAATTTCGTTTTCTATGGCAAACATAAGGTGAGTCTTGCCAACACCGGAGGGGCCATAGATAAAGAAGGGGTTGTAGTCATTCACCGAAGGGTTGTTGGCGATGGCGGTGGCTGCAGCATGGGCAAAGCGATTTGTGGAGCCCACCACGAAGTTATCAAAAGAGAACTTGAATGTGTCGCCCGGGCGATCGGATTTAATGTGAAACTCGCGCTTTTCTTCATCGGATGTGGAGGGAGACGAAGCATCGGTGATAAACTTCACTTCCACCTCAAATCCCAGAACGTTGAAGAGGGATTTTTTAGTCTGCTGGGAGAAATTAAGATCCAGCACATCACGCTTCTGGGGGGAGGGAACGTTGATAACAACCTCACCTGCGCCGATCTCCACCAGAGTGAGATCCTTAAACCAGGCATTGAAGCTGACTTCGGTGATGTAGTTCTTAATATCCTCGCAAAAAGCGAGCCATATTTCCTTTAGAGAATTCATAAAAACCATCCTTTTTCTTATATGCTAAAAGGCTGCGAAAATCTTTAATTTTTGAGCCCCTTGAAGGGCTGATTTTTGGGAACTCAAGGCCGAAAAAAGGCAAAATTCCACCGCTTTTGATTATACCACAAATACCCCGAAAACACAAGCAATTTTGAACTGTTTTTCACATAAATGTTGATAAATATTTCTTATAATTTTTCCGGTTGCGATTTTGCAAAATAAGGCCAAAAAATTCCTAAAAAAGCCCTCTATATATACCCTGTTTTTGAAGACAATGTTGCTGCAACTTGACAAACTTTCCAAAAAAATGTTATAATTTTTTTAAGAGTGGATTGGACGGCTGCGGAAGCGAAAGCTTACGAGGAAAGTCCGGGCTTCAAAGGGCAGGATAACGGCTAACGGCCGCCGAGGGCAACCTTAGGGAAAGTGCAACAGAAATATACCGCCGGTTTTACCGGTAAGGGTGGAAAGGCGAGGTAAGAGCTCACCGGCCTGCGGGAGACCGC
>JAZRGE010000016.1:0-11005 GCA_045644025.1 Acutalibacteraceae bacterium
ACAATTTGAAAATTTCGTAAGTTTTGCAATTTTTTTGTCGAAGTTTATTCAAAAATATAATCAAAGTTCGATTTTTTCGATAAAACACTTGAATTTGAAACTGCCAGAGGGTATAATAGTGTAACAGATTGGAGGTAATACTTATGTTAGTATTATTTAAGGTTAAAAATTACATGTCTTTTAAAGAAGAATCCATATTAGACTTGCGCGCCACGTCCTACACTCAACATCCCTCACACCTCATTGATGTAAACGAAAGTTTTTCTTTGTTAAAGACTACGGCTATTTATGGTGCGAATGCAAGCGGAAAATCCAATTTTATAGCTGCTATGTTTTTCTTTAAGCATTATATTTTTTCGCAGTTTATTTCCAAAAAGAAAGATGCTGTATTAGAGGAGACGTCAATCGATCCGTTATTTGAACCTTTTTTGCTTTCCGGAAATGAAGAAAGTCCATCCGAATTTGAAATTATATTTACACATAACAATAAATTAATACAATATGGATTTGAAATTCTTCAAAATAAAATAACAAACGAATGGTACTACATAGATGATAAACTAGTATTCGAAAGAAACCCCAATAACAAATTAGAATTTGGGAAAACCTACAAGGGAAAACTATCTTTGTATAACAAAATGCCGTCAGAGCGACTATATTTATCTGTTTTGGAATATTTTCTCGATGATAACGACAAAGAAACAATTCTTGGTGATTTTATTTCTTTCTTTTCGAAAAACTTTAATGTGTTCACAGAAATACTTTATGAATCTTCCGTCAAGAAACTTGCCGGCTCAGCACTAATAAACAAAAAATTACTCGAAGACAAGAAATATCGTAACATTGTCCAAAAATATTTAGCTAGAATAGATGTGGGTATAAAACGTTTGGATGTTGTAGTAGAAAACATCCAAAAAGAGGATGGTAAAACATATAAACAAAAGACTGTAAAAACGATCCACGACGTATATGGTGAGAATGGTGAAATTGTTGGAGAAGAGCCTTTTGACTTACACCAAGAATCAACTGGAACCCTAAGATTCTTAGCATATATCCAAAATGTTGTCGAAATGATAAATAGAGGTGGGATTTTCATTGTTGACGAGATGTCTGCAAGACTCCACCCGCTTTTGACAAAACTAATTGTTGACATTTTCCAAGCTAGTTCTAACAAAAATGCGCAATTGATTTTTACAACTCATGATGTTTCATTATTAAATAACCATCAGTTTAGACGAGATGAAATAGTATTTATTGATAAAAACCAAAAAGGTGAATCCTCTTTATATTCCTTATCCGATTTAAAAGTGAGAGAAGACGCTACTTTCCACAAAGATTATCTACAAGGCAAGTATGGCGCTATTCCAATTTTCGAATACGATTCTCTAATTGGGGGTAATTAAAATGGCAAGGCTTCGACTATCCCCAGAAAGAACTGTTGCAACTGTAAAGAAAAATTTAGGAAAAATCGTTCTTTTCTGTGAAGGAATAACAGAAAAATACTATTTCGATTATTTTGCTGACATAATCAATAATGGTGGGAATAAGTACAATAATGTTGTAGTAGAAACAGAAACCGCAGGGGGAAATGCTCAACGTGTACTAGATTTCGCCGAAGAATTTTTAAAAGAAGAAGCAAACAATCGCATATATTCATCGTATGGGAAATATTTAATCTTTGATTGTGATGCCCCTAAAGATATTTCTGCGGTGATATCCTCTGCTTCAGGGTGTTCTAAAGACTATAATCTACTAGTCTCAAATCATTTTTTTGAAACGTGGTTATTGATGCACTTTGAGGATGTAGATACAAAACTAACGAAACGAGAAACTTATCAGAGACTTTCTTCGCATTTAGCAAGTAAATATAAGAAAGGTAAAAAAGGGCGCACGCGAGAAATT
This sequence comes from Acutalibacteraceae bacterium, assembly GCA_045644025.1. GTDB lineage: Bacteria > Bacillota > Clostridia > Oscillospirales > Acutalibacteraceae > JAZRGE01. The sequence continues at coordinate 1,903 of JAZRGE010000016.1, forward strand.
ATACAAAATGGCGATGTAGAAAAAGCTATCGATAACGCCAAGAAACTAGCAAAACATTTTGAAGATAATAGTATGACTATTTATGATTCTATTGAGGAAATGAACCCCTATACAAACATACATATTTTAGTAGAACAGTTAATGTTGCTTATTTCATGATCGATCAAAATCTTTCCAACTATTTATGAAAGCACGGCCCATTAAAAAACTTTTAGTATAAGCAAAGAAGCAGTGATTTATCGAAATTTCAATAAAATCACTGCTTCTTTTGTTTGTTACTTTTAAATCTATAGAATTAAATTACGCATAGATCAAATTGCTATTTACTACTTCTGAGGCTCTCAAAGATATGGAACTCATTCGGCCAACCCATTCCATCTGATTTTCTGCTTTAAGTTGTTCGGTGATGCCTTCGGCGGTTTTATGTTGTGAGAGCAGTGTATCAAACATTTCTTCCGCTTGTTTGTTGATATCGGCAAGGTAGCGGTTGAGTTTGCAATCCAAAACCAATGCAGTATAAAATCCTTTACGGTGATGTTTGATATATTCCAAATGCCGTTGGCCCCATACACCGACTTCAACTTGTTCTTCATCGGGAAGTTTTAAGCAAGGGATGTAATAATCGCCTTGAAGTTCGTACCATAAACCATTGTTTTCGTCATAGATATACTTTTCCATAATCAAACCTCCTTCAGCAAATCTTTGAACGGTGCTTCATCATTTACAAATGTATCGTATGTAAACTGCGCACCAAGTCGAAAACCCATTATGAAACTATCGAGGTTTGATTCGCCGTTCACCACGCTCCAAGCATTGCAAAAATCAAGGAACTTCTTTTTACTTTCGCCGGACAGGTTCTCTGTTAGAAAGTCCTCATTCAGCATCAAAACTTCCATCTGCTTTTGGACGGTTTTATTCTCTTTTGTGCTACGTGCTTGGGGATCTAAATTACCATAATAAAATTCTTCAATAAACTTTGACATTAGTTTGTCCTCCTTAATTTTTAAGGAAAACACTATTTTCACGGATTGGCTTGAGTGAGAAAAGCGTGTAACTACCGGATTTTTTGCGATTATTTGTCAGGTTGGTTATGAACACTCGCACCAAATTAAGGGTATAGCCTTCTGGCTGTGCCCTTAATTTTTTATATCAAAAGCAGGGCTTGAACCTTATAAGCATATTGCATAAAACAGCCGCACAGCTAATTGCTGTGCGGCTGTTTTGCTTTTTATAGTTTATCCGAAACGTTGCCGTAGTTGCCGTATTTATATTTGCTCTTATAACCGTAGCCATACCGATAATGGGAATAGTTGCCGTAGCTCACACCTTCTGCAACATCGTTTACAACGAAACCAAGGAATGTGAAATCGTTATACAAAATATCATTGAAGGAACGCTTGATTGCAGAGAGCGGTGTAACGTCGCTCCTCACAACATAGACCAAAGCATCGCAGTGGGCTATAACTGCCGCAGACTGTACAAGCGAGCTGCAAGGCGGTGTATCCACTATAATATAGTCGTAGCGCTCACGGGCCTGCTTAATAAACTCTTCAATGCCCGGATCGTTGCTCTTGATCTCTTGCCAGCCGGAGCAGGCCACATCAAAATTGGGTTTATATTGATGAATTACCTGTTCGAAATCGGCGGTCTTCTTGCAATACTCTGTGATGCCCACAATATCTTCGGGTTTCTTAAAGAGTTTTTGCTGCAGATCCTTCTTTTCCAGATCAAGATCCAGCAACAAGATCTTCTTTTCGGAAGAGGCAAGCTCCTTAGCAAGATTAAAGGCAACGGTTGTTTTACCTTCGCCATACTGAGTGCCGGTGACAGAAACAACCTTATCATTTTCTCGCATCGAATCCATAAAGCGCTTTTTCATTGTCCTAACCGACTCCAAAAAAGCCTGTTTCTTGCCGCTTGCCGTAACAAGAACGTCGTTGTTCTTTGTGCCCTTCTTGTGATTAATATGAGGCAATTCGCAAATACATTTGCCGTTCAGCAATGTTTCCACGTCTTTTTTATTCTTTATGGTGCTGCGGAAAATTGCCATCACAAAGAAGATGGCACAGCTGATCAGCAAGCCCAAAATCAAGCCATATATCGCATTGCTAAAATGGGTAGGCGGATTAGATGGCTTATCGGGCAGCGGCGAGTGATAAACTGTTTTTAAGCGAACGTCGCCCAAAATATAGTCGCACACCTTGGGGAAATTGTTCACAAACGATGTCATGATATCGTTGGCGTCTTTTTTATTATTGCTGGTAACCTTCACCTCAAAAACGTTAGAGCCTTCCACAGGTGTGGCCGTTATTTTGCCGTTCATCGGCCTGCCCAGATCGTAGCGTATTGCATTACTCAGATTTTCAGAGCTTGCTATAACGGGGAAAACTCGGGCAAAGGTCTCCGAGGTGTTGGAGGTGTAGCTAAAATAATACTCCAGGAATCCGCTTGTGTTGTCGCTGGATGTTACGGGAGTTACGGTGAAACTGGCGTTGATCTCATATTGCTCTTCATAGGTGAGAACAGACAGACCGAACGCGCTCACAGCAACGGAATTCTTTTCCCTGAGTTATATTAGAAGCACAAAATCCTTTTGCTTCCCCAATATTGCAGAAAAACTCGGGTTCCCCTCCCGAGTTTTTCTGTTTTTTATATTTTTTTACAAACTATATACAAATCCGACAACATATGCTATAATGCCGTAGTAAACCACTCTGATCGGAGGAAGCAAAATGAGGGAGTTTTTTGGATTCGGCGGCTACACAAGGCCTGCCGAAGGCTATTTTTCCTGGCAGCACCTTGTGTTTGTGAGCAGCCTCGTGCTTTTAATGATAGCCCTGGCTATTATTATCGGAATTATAAATAAAAACAGAGATGAGAAGATCAAAAATCGCGTGCTCATCACCACCGCTCTTCTTATAGATTCTTTTGAGATCTTCAAGATCATCATCTGCTGCCTGCGTTCCGGGGAAATCACGGGCCTTACCCACAACCTTCCCCTGTTCCTTTGCAGCATTCAATTAATCACCATCCCCCTTGCCGCATTTTCCAAGGGCAGGGTGAAGGAAGCCGCATTGGATTTCGTCTTTATCTTCGGCATTCTGGGGGCCATAATGGGCACCTATGCCGCCGGCAACAACTACTCGGTCTATCCCGTGCTTTCTTTTGACAACGTAGTTTCGGGCATCACCCATTGCATTTCGGGCTTCAGCTCGCTCTATATTGCTATTTCGGGCATGGCCAGCATGAAAAAGAAAAACATCGGCATCACCTTCGGTATTCTAATCGCCTTCTGTGTGATGGCTTATATCGCAAACCACATCCTGAACTACAACTATATGTTCCTTATGAGAGGCGACGGCACCCCCTACGATATCATCTATAATCTTGTGGGAGGCAGCCCTGTGATCTATCCGCTGTGCGTGGTGTTGCTCTTCCTGTTCTATATCTCGATCTACTATCTGGTATATTTCCTTATCGGCCGCAAAAAAGCTAAAGCGCTAAATGCTTGAGTAAAATAAAAAACCGCTCGGAAGAGCGGTTTTTTTGTTGCAAAAGCAATGCAAAAGGTGTATTATGTCTGCGGCGATTAAAATAAGGAGATTTTAATATGGCTGTGCTGAGATTCGCAAAAAAGAATATTGTGTTCTGCGTGGCGGCGTTGGCAGCTGTGATCACGTCATTTATCGTGCCGCCAGATAAGGAATATCTCGGATATTTTGATGCAACCACGCTCATCTGCTTATTCCTTACATTGGCAGTAATTTGTGCTCTGCGCAACGTTAAGTTCTTCACTATTTTGGCCAGAAGGCTGGTGCTTTTTGCAGGGAATCTGAGAAGCCTTTTTTTCACACTTATTGTGATAACCTTTATAGGTTCAATGATCATTGCCAACGATATGGCTCTTATCACCTTCCTGCCACTGGGCTTTTTCGCCCTTTCCACCACCGGAAAGGAAAAGCATATGGCCTATCTCTTTATTCTGCAAAACATTTCGGCCAACCTTGGCGGTATGCTCACCCCCTTCGGCAATCCGCAGAACCTTTATCTTTATTCTTATTTCCATATTCCCACGGGTGATTTTTGCCTTATAATGCTGGCACCGTTTTTGCTGGCAATTTCCATGCTGGCGCTTGCCTGCCTTTTTGTGAAGCCTGTAAAGCTGGATCTCACCACCGAATTCCCCGAAAAACTGAACAAGAAACGTACTTCCCTTTATCTCGTTCTGTTTGCTGCGGCGCTGCTTATAGTATTTCGTATCATTCCGCCGTTGGCGGGGCTTATAGTGATCCCCGTTGTGCTCTTTATTGCCGATAAGGATTCCCTTAAAATGGTGGATTACCCGCTCCTTGGCACCTTCTTCTTTTTCTTTATTTTTGCAGGCAATCTCTCCAGAATAGATGCGGTGCACTCGTTCCTATCCACCCTTTTGGAATGGGACACACTCATTGTTTCGGCGCTATCCTGCCAATTTATAAGCAACGTGCCTACAGCCATATTGCTCTCGCGCTTCACGGCCGACTACCCGGCCTTGCTCATGGGTGTAAACATAGGCGGCACAGGCACACTTATAGCATCCCTTGCAAGCCTTATCACCTTCAGCGAATTCCGCATTCTCTATCCCGGCCACGCCAAGAAATATCTCCTGCTTTTTGGCTTGATAAATCTCATCTTCCTGGTTGTGATGCTGGCAGCCGCACGGTTGTTCTTCATATAAAAAAGCGCCGCTTTTGCGGCGCTTTTATTATTCCTCGGTATATGTGTTGTAGAGATCAAAATAGGCGCCCTTCTTAGCCATAAGCTCGGCGTGGCTTCCCTGCTCCATTATGCCTTCTTTTGTGAGCACGATAATCTTATCGGCGTTCTTAATAGTGGTAAGGCGATGGGCGATCACTAATGTGGTGCGCCCCTTGGCCAAGCGAGCCAAGGATTTCTGCACCAGCCTTTCGCTTTCGTTATCCAGGGCAGACGTAGCTTCGTCCAAAATAAGAATCGGCGGATTTTTTAGGAAAACTCTGGCAATGGAAATGCGCTGTTTCTGGCCGCCCGAAAGCTTCACGCCGCGCTCACCCACATATGTATCGTAGCCATTAGGCAGAGTGGCAATAAACTCATCGGCACCTGCCAACTTAGCGGCCTGCTCTATCTCTTCACGGGTGGCATCCGGCTTGCCGTAGGCAATATTTTCGGCCACGGAGCCCGAGAAAAGATAAACATCCTGCTGAACCATACCGATGTTGTTGCGAAGAGAGGCAAGAGAAAGATCACCGATGTTTTTTCCATCAACCGTGATGCTTCCCGAATCAATATCGTAGAATCTGGGGATAAGGGCTGAAATAGTTGTCTTTCCGCCACCCGATGGGCCCACAAGAGCCACGTTCTCTCCGCGCTTTATTTCCAGATTAAGTTTTGTGAGCACCTCTTCGTTTTCGGCAGTGTAGCGGAAGCAAACATCGCTTAGCTTTATATCGCCCTTCACGTTTTGGAGTTCTGCGGCTTCGGGCGGATCTGATATGGCAGGATCGATATCCATCACTTCATAGAAGCGCTCAATACCTGTCATTCCCCTTTGGAATTGCTCGGCAAATTCCGCTATGCGGCGAATGGAGCCAAGCAACGTGCTCACAAACATAACGTAGGCCACAAAATCTGCTGCAGTGATACCACCCTGCCCCAAAAAGACAGCACCGATTATCACGATCACGATATACATCATTCCGTCAAACATACGGGTGGCCGTGTGAAAACTGCCCATATAATGATATACCTTTTTGCGGATTGAAAGGAAGCCTTCGTTGCCCTGGCGGAATTTTTCCTTTTCCACATCTTCGTTGGCAAAGGATTTCACCACTCTGATACCCAAAAGGCTATCCTCCACCTGAGAATTTATCTCGGCAATCTGGCGGGGGGATTCTCTGAATCCCCTTCTCACCTTTCGATTAAGAACAATAAGCACCACAGCCATAGGGGGCAGGATCGCAAATATTATAAGAGTAAGCCATGGATTCATAGAATAAAGCAGAATAAAGCTTACAACTATTTTAATGCTGGCAATAAAAAATTCTTCAGGGCAATGATGGGCAAATTCCGTAACATCAAACAGATCGTTGGTGATACGGGACATAAGCGTGCCCACCTTGGTGTTGTGGTAGTAGGAGAAGGGCAGCTTCATCATATGAGCAAACATATCGCGGCGCATATCTGTCTCGATCTTGGTGCCCATAACGTGGCCGATGGACGACATATAATAATAGGCCGCGCCATCGATAATGCGAAGCATAAAGTAAAGCAGGCCGCAACGCAATATAAAGCTTAAGGTGAGCATTGCAGGATCGGTGGTGGCAAGATCAGTGATGTGGCGCACTATCATAGGCAGCACAAGCTCGCAAACAGTTGTAAGCGCCGCACAGATAAGATCCAGCACCATTGTGCCCATATAGCTTTTATAATATGGCAAGAATCGCCTTATCCTTCCCTTTTGGCTTTTATTATCCATAATTCACCCACCCCTAATGACTTATTATTTTTATTTTATCACCCAACAACAAATATGTAAATAGCTCCCATAAAATTTAGGAAATAGGTTTTTTAAGAAAAAGGTGGAAATTAATAATATAATGTATTATAATACACTCGACCGAGTATTCGGTAAGATAAAACAAAGAAGGTAATTATAGATATGAAGATTGTTGTTATGGGTTGCGGAAAAATAGGCACCACAATAGTGGAAAGTCTTATATCCGAAGGCCACGATGTGCTGGCCATTGATAAAGACCCTAATGTGATCACCGATATTACCAATATTTACGATGCTATGGGTGTTTGCGGCAACGGTGCCGATTGCGACACATTAAGCGAGGCGGGAATCGAAAACACCGATCTGTTTGTGGCCGTTTCCGCTTCCGATGAGCTTAATATGCTCTCCTGTTTTATTGCCAAAAAGATGGGTGCCAAGCACACCATCTGCCGTGTGCGCAATCCCGAATACAATGAAAAAGAGCTAAACTTTATGCGCCATCATCTGGAGATATCCATGGCCATAAATCCCGAGGCTCTTGCAGGCAAGGCGCTTTATAATCTGCTGAAGCTGCCCTCCGCCCTTAAAGTGGATACTTTCTCGGGCAAGAATTTCGAAATGGTGGAATTTCTGCTAAAATCCGATTCTCAGCTTGTGGGCTTAAGCCTTATTGAGCTTAGAAAGAAATTCAAGGCCAACTTCCTTGTTTGCGTGGTTCAGCGCGGCGAGAAGGTGTTTATCCCCGATGGTAGCTTTGTGCTTGAAGCAGGTGATAAGATCGGCATCACTGCATCTGTTATCGAGTTGCAGAAGCTTTTGAAGCTTATCGGCATTCAGCAGAAGCAGGCCAGAAACGTGATGATACTCGGTGCCAGCCGCACAGCCTACTACCTTTCTAAGCTTCTTCTTGGCAGCGGCAACTCCGTGAAGATAATCGAGCAAAACGAAGCCAGAGCCGCCCACGTTTCGGATATACTTCCCGGTGCTGTGGTGCTCTGCGGAGACGGAGCCCAGCAGGAGCTGCTTCTGGAAGAGGGCATCCGCTCTACCGATGCTTTTGTGGCTCTCACAGGTATGGATGAGCTAAACATACTTATCTCCTGCTATGCCAATTCCCAAAACGTGCCTAAGGTTATTTCCAAAGTAAACCGCGAGGAACTTTCGCTTATGGCATCCAAGCTGGGTCTGGAAACTATCGTCTCCCCCCGAAAGATAATTGCCGATATCCTTGTGCGCTACGCAAGAGCATTGGAGAACTCGCTGGACAGCCAGATGGAGACTCTCTACAAGCTGATGGACGGCAACGTAGAGGCGCTGGAATTTAACGTGCTCCCCGATTCCAAGCTTATCAATATTCCCCTTCGTGATCTGCAGCTTAAGGATAATATCCTTATCGCAGGTATAGTCCGCGGAAAGAAATCCATCATCCCCTCCGGTAATGATATGATCCTCCCGGGCGACAGAGTGATAATCATTGCCGCCGAGCAAAGGATCCAATCTCTTGCGGACACTATTAAATAAAGAAGGTTTCTTATGAATCGCAGAATGGTTTTTTATACCGTCGGCAACATATTAAAGCTTGAAGCGGCGCTTATGCTGCTTCCTGCCATTGTTTCGCTTATATATCAAGATGGTTGCATAGTTCCCTTTCTTATATCTATCTTTGGGGCTTTGGTTGCAGGCTTTGCCTTATCTCTTATTGCCAAGCCCGGTTCTCATTTGATTTTTGCTAAGGAAGGCTTTGCCATAGTGGCTCTGGCCTGGGTTTCTATGTCGGCCGTGGGTGCGTTGCCCTTCTTCTTATCCCACCAGATACCAAATTATGCCGATGCATTTTTTGAGACTGTAAGCGGCTTCACCACTACGGGCGCTTCTATCCTCACCAACGTGGAAGCCATAAGCCACAGCCTGCTTTTCTGGCGCAGTTTCACCCATTGGATAGGCGGTATGGGTGTGCTTGTGTTTGTTATGGCTATTTTCAACAACGTGTCCGATCGCTCCATACACATTATGCGCGCTGAAATGCCGGGCCCGATCGTGGGCAAAATAGTCCCCCGCGTGCGCGACACCGCCAAGATTCTTTATCTTATCTACATCACAATGACATTGGCAGAAATCGCGCTCCTTTGGGCAGGAGAAATGAATCTGTTCGAGAGCATCGTGCACTCCTTCGGCACCGCCGGCACAGGTGGTTTTGGCATCAAGGCCGATAGCCTAGGCTCATATAGTCCATATTGTCAATGGGTAATTGCAGTATTTATGTTCTTGTTTGCAATTAACTTTAACCTTTATTACTTGCTAATTGCTAAAAGAATTTCCGCATTTTTCAAAAATAACGAGCTTTGGCTTTATATAACAATAGTGTTGGGTGCAACCGCCGCTATTACGGTTAATTTAATGTCGGTTTATGAAAACTTTGCCGATGCCTTACGCCACTCAGCATTTCAGGTTACTTCGCTCGTTTCCACAACAGGTTATTCCACGGCAGACTTTAACAACTGGCCCATTTTCTCAAAATCAATAATATTTATTTTAATGTTTTTGGGCGGTTGCGCAGGCTCAACCTGTGGTGGCTTCAAAACTTCA
>JAZRGE010000017.1:0-37779 GCA_045644025.1 Acutalibacteraceae bacterium
CCTTATCTGCCCCTATTCCAAGGGCGGTAAGATCGGCCTTTTCGGCGGTGCAGGTGTGGGAAAAACAGTTCTTATAATGGAGCTTATCAACAACATTGCCAAACAGCACGGCGGCCTTTCCGTTTTCACCGGCGTTGGCGAGCGCACCCGTGAAGGCAACGACCTTTACAACGAGATGAAGGAATCGGGCGTTCTTTCCAACACCACTCTTGTCTATGGCCAGATGAACGAGCCTCCGGGAGCCAGAATGAGAGTTGCTCTTTCCGGCCTCACAATGGCCGAATATTTCCGCGATACCGAAGGCCAGGATGTGCTGTTGTTTATCGATAATATTTTCCGTTTCACACAGGCGGGCAGTGAGGTTTCGGCTCTCCTGGGCCGCATGCCTTCGGCTGTGGGATATCAACCCACCTTGGCCAACGAAATGGGCGCCCTGCAGGAGCGAATCACCTCCACCAAGAAGGGCTCTATCACATCGGTGCAGGCGGTTTACGTTCCTGCCGACGACTTGACCGACCCCGCCCCCGCCACCACCTTTGCCCATCTGGATGCCACCACCGTTCTCTCCAGAAGCATTGCTTCTCAGGGCATCTACCCTGCCGTGGATCCGCTTGAATCCACAAGCCGCATTCTTTCGGCCGAAGTTCTGGGCGAGGAGCACTACACTGTGGCCCGCGAGGTGCAGAGAATCCTCCAGCGCTACACCGAGCTTATGGACATCATCGCCATTATGGGTATGGACGAACTTTCCGACGACGACAAGCTGTTGGTTCAGCGCGCACGAAAGATCCAGCGCTTCCTTTCCCAGCCTTTCGATGTTTCGGAGAAATTCACAGGTATCAAGGGCACCTACGTTCCTTTGGCAGAGACTATCCGCGGCTTTAAGGAGATTATTGAGGGCAAGCACGACGATCTGCCCGAATCTGCCTTCCTTTACGTTGGCACTATCGATGAAGCCGTGGCCAAAGCCGGAAAGGCAAATATATGAACACCTTTAAGTTAGTTGTTTCCTCTCCTGATGGAGATGTTTTTAACGCTCAGGCCGAAGCGCTCTATGTGCGCGGAAGCGAAGGCGAGCTGGCTGTGATGGCAGGGCATATCCCGTTTATGACAGCCGTTACCCCCTGCGAATGCAGAGTGCAGCTGGAAGGCGGCGAAATAAAGTCTGCCGATTGCCAGGGCGGCCTGCTCACCGTGGCGGCCGATTCCACCGTGCTTTTATCTTCCAGCTTTAGTTGGAAATAGTTGAATGCGCCCTTTGGGGCGCATTTGCCCTATATTAAGAAAGGAGGGAATTCTATGCAAAAGCTTATGAGCCATATGCGAGCAGCTATGGAAGATTATAATATGATAGAAGAAGGCGATAAGGTGGCCGTGGGTGTTTCGGGCGGCAAGGATTCCCTGGCTTTGCTCTATGCTCTGGCACAGATGCGCCGTTTTTATCCCAAAAAATATTCCCTTGTGGCTATCACCCTTGATTTAGGCTTTGGCGGTGAGTGCGATGATTACTCGGCCATTGAGGCAATATGCCGCGAACTGGGCGTGCCCTACGTGGTGAAAAAGACCCAGATCGGCGAAATAATTTTCGACGTACGCAAAGAAAGCAACCCTTGCTCCCTTTGCGCCAGAATGCGCCGCGGCGCGCTTCACGATGCCGCTATTGAGCAGGGTTGCAACCGCTTAGCCTTGGGTCACCATTTGGATGATGCCGCCGAGACTTTTATGATGAACCTTCTCCACGAAGGCCGCATCGGCTGCTTCTCCCCCGTGAGTTTCCTTTCGCGCAAGCAGCTTTATATGATAAGGCCTATGGTCTATGCCTTCGAAAAGGACGTGCGCCACGCCTGCCGCAATCTGGAGCTGCCTGTGATAAAAAGCCGCTGCCCCAACGATGGCGAATCGGCTCGCCAGGATGCCAAAGATCTTATCCACTCGCTGGAAAAGGAATATCCGCGCCTGCGGCAAAAAATCCTCACCGCCCTGCAGAACGGAAATATTGATGGTTTCGGCAAGGGCGACCCCCTTGAAAAGGCTCAGGATATGTGATAGGATAGAATTACTAATTAAATGGAGATGACCGGCATTGAACCTGCTTGAATCCGGCGAAATGTATTTGGAAAATATATATGTGCTGTCTCGCTCGGGGCAGAAGGTGCGCTCCATAGATATCGTGGAGAAAATGGGCTATTCTAAGCCCAGTGTGAGCCGCGCCGTGGGTCTGCTTAAAAGCGGCGGCTTTATCCTGGTGGATGAGAGCGGATTTATCACTCTCACACCCGATGGCGAAGCCGTGGCTCAAAAAATTTACGAGCGCCACACCCTGCTCACCGATTTATTGGTGCAGATAGGCGTGGATAGGGAGATTGCTGCAGAAGATGCCTGCAAAATAGAGCACGTGATAAGCGATGCCACTATGAATGCATTGAAGAACCAACTAAAAAAATAAAAAAAGCGGCCGCTATGCGGTCGCTTTTTTATTGGAATAAAGGGGATTTTGTCCTTCATAATAAATAGTAATCTTTATTAAGGAGCGAGAGAAATGAAGGTCATCACCCTCACAAAAAGGCACCTGACCCTTGCCCTGGCACTATGCCTGGCGGCGGTAATTATGGCCGTTTCGGCAGGGGTGGCGGTGCAGGCCAAGCGGCTGATACCAATCTACTGCGTGGAAACCGATAAAAAGGTGGTGGCGCTCACCTTTGATGCCGCCTGGGGCAACGAAGACACATCACAGCTCATTGAGATATTGGGCCGCTACAACGCCAAGGCCACCTTCTTTGTGGTGGGCGAATGGGTGGATAAGTATCCCGAATCGGTAAAGCAGCTTCACGATGCAGGCCATCAAGTGCAAAATCATTCCGATGATCACCCCGATATGGCCACAATCTCCAAGGAGCAGATATTAAAGCAGTTGAACGCCTGCAACGATAAGGTTGAGGCCATCACCGGCATGCGCCCCAATCTTTTCCGTGCACCCTTCGGCTCCTACAACAACAATCTTATAAATGCCACCGATTCCCTAAAAATGCACACCATTCAATGGGACGTGGATTCCCGCGATTGGAAGGAAGAATACACCACCGAAATGATCGTGAAGGGCGTGGTGGAGAACGTGAAGCCCGGCTCTATCGTGCTTTTTCACAACGCGGCCAAGAACACTCCCCAAGCCCTTCCCCAAATACTCGACACCCTATCACAGCAAGGCTACAGCTTTGTGCTTGTGAACGATTTGATCTATAAGGAAAACTACGAGATAGACCACGCAGGGATGCAGAAAGCGAAATAAAAGGAGCGGATATCATCCGCCCGAAAAAGAAAAGCGGCAGGGGTTTCCCTGCCGACTTACTAATAATAAATTTCTTCATTCTATGTATTCACTAATGTTTGAACTCCATACTTCATAGCCCCTTTTGTTAATGTGTACATTATCATGATAAAGACCGGCATTAGGTTTTCCATCTTCAACAAACACAGAATACAGATCTATAAACGTTGCTCCATACACTTCGGATAATCTTTTTAGTTCAGAGTTGAATCTTTTGATTGTTGAATTGTTGCACAACAACTTTTTTCCATCAAGAACAGGTAGCACACTTTGAACATACACTTCTGTATCCGGAACTAATTCTTGCACCGTTTTCAATAGTTTATCGTATTGCTTAACACAGAGTTTCAAGTTGTTGTTATTAAGGCTGTTTATTCCACCAAGCAAGAATAATTTTTGGGCAGATACAGCTTTAGCCATATTCACCCTTTTGGTTATGCCATCAATCGAATCTCCACCGTGACCCAAATTAATTATTTTCTTAGATTTGAAGCACTTGTGAAAATCGGAACCTTGAGTAATAGAATCGCCTAAAAAGGCTATGTCCGCTCTGTAATCAAGCTTATTTAAACAATTTTCCCAAGAATAAATAGCCCAATTGATCTTTGCTGTTTTTTCTTTTAAGCCTAATTTAATTAATATCTTGATCTTGTAATCACCGTGAATAAACAAGGCAAGAAAAGCCAAAAATGCCAAGATGGCTATGATAGTTATTGAAATCGAATACGCATCCATTTTATATCCCCCACAGGGCAAAAACATTTGCCGAAGCACCGGTACTAAATCCAAACCTAAAGAATTCGTTAATGTGACGTTAATTGTACCACGTCGGTATGTTAATGTCAATACGTTAATATAACGTGTTTAGGGGAATAATATTATTATGAGAAAGATTTGCTACTACAATAATAAGAACATTATTTCGCAGAAACTCAAAACGCTAAGGGAAGAAAAAGGACTATCGCAAGGTAATTTGGCGGCGAAATTACAAACTATGAACATTAATATAGATCAGCAAATGATCAGTAAAATTGAAAAGAACAACAGACAGGTTACAGATTATGAATTAGCATGCATTTGTAAATGTTTGTCTGTCACCCCAAATGATATTCTAGACTTCTCTAATATGAAATTTTAATCAAAAATATTTATATCATTAACCATTAAAAAACGGGCGATAATTTTTGCCCGAAAAGAAAAGCGGCAGGGGTTTCCCTGCCGCTTGTTTTTTTATTTTTAATTATTTCTTTTTCTTGCTGATCACAAGGTAGGCAATAAGGCCTGCTGCGGCAGCTGCCATAAGCACCAGCACAACAATCACGATTATAAGCACCACGTTGGGGCCATCGGCATCGTCGCCATCGTTGCTGCCGTTGTTATCGGGGGTGGTGTTGGCAGGAGTATCTGCCACCTTCTTTTCGGCCACCACATAGGTGCTGAAATGATCAAGCTCGGCCACCACAAAGCCTTCGGCGGTGTTCACGGTAGATTTGATCTGCTCAAATTTGCCATCATCCGAAACATAGAAAACAGCAATCTTAGCGGTGTCATAGCCCTGGGGAATATCGAAATAGGCCAGCACCTTGCCGTTGGGCTGGATCTTCACGTTGTCCTTCTTGGCGGTGATATCATAGGCCACAAACTTCGCGGCGGTATCTTTAAGGGCATTTTCCACCACGGCATAAGCATCTGCCGATTCTTCCTTGGCGATGGGCTTAATCTCCACCACAGCGCCTTCGGGGAACACGGTGTTCTCGGCCTTAATGGTGAGGCCATCCTTCTCGGCAACAACGGGCAGAGTCACGGAAGGCTCATCGGAAGAAGTTTCGTCGGAAGTGGTCTCGCTGGAGGTAGGCTCACTTGTGGCAGGTGTGCTGGACGTGGGGGGTGCCACAACTTCGTCCTTAAAAATAAGAGTATCCTGAGCAGGCAGAGAAGCAAAGGGGATGTGCTCCCACTTAAGGAACTTCACATACTTGCCGTTGTAGGAAACGGTGGTCTTAATAGTGGCTGCTGTGGGGAAATAGTTCACAACGCCATCCTCTTCGATGGCCACGTAGCCGCCCGATGCGGGAGGTGTGGTGGAAACTTCGTCGTAGGTGGCATAGTGGCCGTAAACCACGTAGTTGTTGCCCTCGGCTTTATAGCCATGGAACTGATAAAATCCCGCTCCGCCATAGCCGCCGAACTCGCTGTAGGTGATCTCAAATTCGGCCTTGGCGGCATCGTAGTTGCATTCCCACTGGGGCTTGAACTCATAGCCTGTGAGCTTAAGTTCTTCGCCGCTTATATTAAAGAAATTCTTGGCACGGGTGATAAATTCATCCTCGGCAAAGACATAGTGATAAACGTAGTAACCCTCTTTGTAGTATTCATCGGTGCCTTCGGTGCCGTATTCATAATATTCCTCGGTGATCTCGGCAAGATAATCCTCCCTATCGAAGCTGCGGAAGGTGTAGTCTATCATGCTATCGGCCCTGAATTTTATCTCGCCATCAGGATAGCCATAGATTCCCTGGCAATAAACCATAGAATTAAAAAGGCTGCCCACGGCATCATCAAACTTCTTAGCATAGGTGGCGGCAGATGCTGTGCAAAGGCCTGCAAACATAGCGACAACAAGCATAAGCGCCAGCGCAACAGAAAGAATCTTTTTCATATCTATATCCCCTTCGGATTAAACTTATCCTATTTTAGCACACGCCATTTTTATTTTCAACCGTTTGATGCTACCTTTCTGCCCATTTGCATATAAATATTTAACAGTTGACTGTGAGTTTTATTTGAGTTAAAATGTCTGTTGGAGGTATATACCCTTGAAAAGGATATTCTCTCTGCTATCTGCTCTCCTTTTTCTGGCGCTTTGCGGCTGTTCCAAGCCACTTTCAAGCACCGAAGAGCAACAAGGCGAGCCCCTTCGCGGGATATGGATAGCCTACTACGAGCTGGATTTTCACTCGCTGAGTGAAGCCGATTTTCGCAAGGCGGCAGAAGACAGAATGAACACGCTGGCAGGCGACGGCTACAACGCTGTTTTCTGCCACGTACGCCCGTTTTGCGATGCCATTTATCCATCCAAGATATTCCCTTGGTCTAATGCCGATGATAGATCCCTGCCCCAGGGCATAAACCCGGGCTACGATCCGCTGGAGATAATTATCACCAAGGCACACAGCGCAGGCATTCAGCTCCACGCCTGGATAAATCCCTACAGAGTGGCCACCGGCCTGCCCAAGGACGACAATCCTTATTCTCACCTGGCAGAAAGCCACCCTGTGCGGCACTGGATGGCAGACGAAGACCCCACGAACAACACAGCTGCTATTGCAATCGATGCCGAAGGCGGCCGTGAGATCTATCTGAATCCCGCCCACCCTCTGGCCACCAAGCTTATTGCCGATGGTGTGCGCGAAATACTTGATAACTACGCTGTGGACGGCATCCATTTCGATGATTATTTCTATCCAACCGCCGATCCTGCCTTCGATAAGATCAGCTACGATGCCTACGTAGATGGTGGCGGAAGTCTGAGTCTTGCCGATTGGCGGCGCAGCAACGTAAGTGCCATGGTGAGCACCGTTTATGCTATAGCGCACCAAAAAGGCAGCATTTTTGGCATAAGCCCTGCGGCGGCCATCTCCCCCGAAAAGGACGACCGCAATTTCCAAAAGCTCTACGCCGATATTTATCTCTGGATGGAGCGCGCAGGGTATATTGATTACATTATGCCCCAACTTTATTTCGGCTACGATTATCCGAAAGACGATTTCAAATTTCCCAATCTCCTGGCCGCCTGGAGCGAAGCCGAAAAGCACCCAACCCTTAAGCTCTATATAGGTCTTGGTGCCTACAAGCAAGGTCGGGAAGATGCGGGCAGTGATGAATGGCAAAGGCGAAGCGATATTATCTCGCGCCAGATAGCCGACTCCCTACAGCAAGCCGATGGATACGTAATATTTTCCTATAATTCAATATACAAACAGTGAGCACAAAAGAAAGGAACGTTAAAGTTGAACGATCTCTACATCTATGAACCCGGCGAAACCCCCAACAGGCACGTGCCCCTTTGGGTCTTAGTCACCATTATTGCATTAGTGGTGGCTCTGCTTGTTGCGTCCACCTGCTATATGTTCCTTGCTCCCAAGACGGTTGCCGAGCCCCCACGCTCTCTCACAAAATCAGCCGCTCTGTTTCCCGATAATTTCTACGGCCTGCAGGTGGATATCACCGGCAAGGATAACGCTGAAATAGATACGGCATTACTTTTCAGCGCCATTAAGAAACTGGACAACGTGGTGCTCTACACTCAGGACTACACCCAGACCGATACACTCAAATATGCAATTCAAGCCGCCTATAATCAAGGCCTTTCACCCTACGTTATGTTTGATATCGGCAAGGCCGCTTTGGGCTTTGCTCGGGGTGTTGATCTTCAGCAGGCAGGCAATAATCTTAAGGGTATATGCAGCGTAAAAGAGCTGGCAGGCGTGCTCTTCACAGGCTGGGAGCTCTACCTTTCCGAGAAAAGATTGGAATCCCCCCTTGCCTTCAACTACACCATTGAAGATCTTTGCAAGGTAGCCAGATTCTCCGATCCCGAGCTTTTTATCGGCCTTTATTGCTCGGGCAGCCCCGAGGAAAACTCCGCACCCATTGCCTGGGCCGAGCGCGATTTTTTTGATATGGTGCTTATCGATGGCGGTGGATACGTGAACGGCCCCAAATCTTCTTATGAAGAGAATGTGAAGGCTTGGGAAAGCGCCATCGGTGAACACGCCGAGACAATTCACATCATTCGTTCCGGCCGCCTGGGCAGCAGTTTTCTTGGCTGGAACGAGCCACAGCAGATGCTTTGGCAGGCTGTCACCTTAAAGACCGAAATCGGCCTGCAGTTCTGCCTGGATGATCAGGAGGCTCTTGCAGCCGATACCACCAACGCCTCTCCCCTGCTTTATGATTTTCTGGCCGATCTGGCCGACAACAACTATATAATCAAAGATCTGGTGTTCACATCTCCTTCGGCACAAAACAGCTCCACCTATAGCTCGGTGGTAGTTTTTGCGGGAGCTTCCGATCCCGCTCATCCCCTTTTAATGAACGGAGAAGAAATCCCGCGCGATAATCTTGGCCACTTCGAGAAGGTTGTGAATCTAAAGCCGGGCGACAACAAGATAGTCTTCACCCACAAGAGCAGAGACTACACCTTCAGCATCAACTACATTCAGGCCATTCTCGCTTTGGTTTATCCTAATTCCACCGAGTATTATCACAGCGGCAGCAAGGTTTCTGTTTCGGCTGTAGCCAAAAAGGGCAGCAACGTGAAAGCCACGATCGGTGATAAGACTGTGACATTGAAGCAGGAATCCTTCTATGAAGAGTCGGTGGATACCTTTGGCGAATATTACACATTTGTGGGCACCATCACTCTGCCCGTGCTGGCAGCGGATACAAATCTGGGCAAGGTGAAATTTGAGGCCACACTCAACGGCGAAACTCACGAAAAAGAGGGCGGCACCATTGCTGTTTATAAAAAGCAGCAAAAGCCCCAGAAGCCCAAACCCGATCCCGATCCAACCTTCACTCTGCCCGAAGAATCGGGATATATAAACGTTGGCTCAAACTACATTGCCGAAGTGATAATTGATAGAGCTGAGACATTCGACGGAAAGAATCTCAACGATTATTCCCAGCCCACCAACTCCTATCTGCCCAAAGGCACCGTGGATTATTGCAAATCCACCGCCGATAGGCTCTTTAATTCCGATGGTGAAAAGCTTTACTACCGCACCATGCGCTACGGCAAAAGAGTCTATGAATCCAGCGATCGCAACGGAAAAGAAATCAAGGTATACGAAGGCACTCTGCCCGATACTAACAAGCTTTCTCTGGCCTACCTTAAGGAATCCGACCGCAACACCGCTATTGCCTTTAGTGTGGATTGGAAGGCTCCTTTCCGTTTTGAGACCTACGGCCAGCAATATATCGACGACAACCGTGGTGAATCAAGGCCTTACTACACGGTAAATTCCGTTACCTGCACGTATATAGATATCACGTTCTGCTACGCTGTGAATGCTGAAGGCAGCATAAACTTTGCCTCTGATAATCCAATCTTCTCTTCCGCACAATGGATAAAGAACGAGGCCGACTACACCCTAAGGCTCCACCTTCGCAAAACGGGCGGACTTTACGGCTGGAACGCTGAGTACGACAGCGAAGGCAGATTAGTCTTCACCTTCCTGCATCCTGCCAAGATTGCAAGCGCCGATAATATCTACGGTGTTTCCCTGGAGGGCACCGTGATTCTTCTTGATCCCGGCCACACAGGCACCGCCGAAGAAGGCGCCACCCACAATCTCTTTGGCAAGAGTTCTAAGTACAATGTAACCGAAGCCATGGCTAACCTCACCCTTAGCCTGGAGATAAAAAGGCAGCTTGAATCGCTGGGAGCCACGGTTTATCTCACCAGATCCCACAACAATCTGGAATCCACGCTCACGCTCAACGAAAGAATCGATATGATCGAAAAGATCAAGCCCGATATCTTTATCTCGGTACATCACAACTATAATAAGTACAACTCCGCCCAGGGCTTCAGCTCGTTCTACTTCACCCCAATGGCTTGGAGATTGTGCCAAAAGATTTATGATGCCACCGACGATATAGATCTCTACCGAGAGATGCGCGGAAATATGTGGCACACCTACTATATCACACGTGTTACCGATTGCCCTGCAGTGCTCACAGAGAATGGCTTTATGAGCAGCGATTATGAATATCAGAACATAATAACCGATGCATCTGCCAACCAAAAGCGCGCAGCCGCCACGGTGAAGGGCATTGTGGATTATTTCAAATCAATACAGTAAAACAAAACACCCCGAAGAGATCTTCGGGGTGTTTTTTATATCTTTTAGAAGCATTCTTTGCAAAATTCGTAGGCTATTTCATCGGTAGTGCGGCGCTGTGCTAAAAGCCAATCAATTATCTCTGTGCTGCGATAAGCGTAGTCGATACCATCGTTGTGCCCATATCCTTCGGCCACCAGCATCTTTGCGCTTCCGCCGTGGGCATTCACCGAATCCACCACCATCTGGGTGCAGGCAATCGGCACAAGATCATCCATATCGCCGTGAGCGGCGTAGATCGGGGTAGTCTTAAGATTGGTGTAGCGCCAGGGCATTCCGCCGCCCGAAATAGGTGCCATTGCAGAGAAGAAATTGGGATAAGCCATACCCATTGCAAAGGTGCCGTAGCCACCCATGCTGTTGCCTGTGATACATATACGGTCGGGCTTGATATCATATTCTGCCACAACCTTATCTATTATCTTTTTAAGATCCTTCACCACGTTATCCCAAACGCAATCCTCGGGACACTGGGGAGCCAGCACCACGGCATTATATTCCCTGCCTTCGGCAATCAGCTTAGAAACAGCATGGCGCTGAATGTGATCGTATTTAAGGCCACGCTCACCTGCTCCGTGGAGATAGATCATAAGGGGCAGATCGGCATAATTATCGGGGTAATACACTCCGTAGTTCATATAACACTTTTCATCGGCCGGATAAAACTTAAAATTCATAACATCGCCTCCAAGAAATTTATATCACATATTCCGAAATAAATCAATCACCCTAAATTTAATTTACATCCTTTTTTCAGCAAAAACTGCGCAAACGCCGAAGTATAATAAACAGGAATAAGCACATTATAAACCAGAGGTGAACATGATGAAAAAAACTATTTGCAAAAAGGAATACGATACCGAAACGGGCCGACTTCTGGGTGTTGCCGCCAAAGGCACCTTCGGCGACCCTGCAGGCTATGAAGAGAGGCTCTACTCCACCCCCGACGGCTACTATTTTATCTATGGCATAGGTGGAGCCGATTCCCCCTACCCTGCCGAAAACATTAAGCGAATGTCCCGCGATGCGGCGGAAGAATGGGTAGAAAAAAATCTATAAGAAAAGCGCCGATGGAGTTTTCCATCGGCGCTTTTTATTAATCCATATTTCCCGTGAGAAGCATCACGGCACCCAGAGCCGCCAGCGGTGCTGTAACGGCGCGCAGTATCCTGGGGCCAAGCGTGGCCAGCTTGAAACCTGCTTTCTCAGCCTTTTCCACTTCGCCTTTATCAAAGCCGCCTTCAGGACCTATCACCAGGCCCACAGAACCGCTCCTCGGCATTTCCATGGCCGAGAGAGCTATTCCGCCGCCCTCATAAAAAATGAGCGCAGAATCCATTTGCGAGCCGATTTTAAGGCATTCATCAAAGTTTATCACATCGTGCACTTTTGGCAGAATTCCGCGGCCGCATTGGCCTGCGGCTTCATTGGCTATCTTCTGCCAACGCTCCACCTTGCCCTTAGCGCCCTTAGCATCGGGGCGGGAAACACATCTTGCGGATATCACGGGGTATATCTCGCCCACACCCATTTCCACGACCTGGCGGATCACCAGATCGTTGCCATCGCCCTTAAGCAAGCACAAAAACAAAGCTGCGTTCACGCTCGGCTCAGTCTTATTAGTTTGCTTTTCAATTATTCTGAGTTGCACGGCATCGGCCGCGGCAGACACGATCTCGCAGCGGTAATCACTACCTGCAAGATCGTTCACGGTGAGTTCTTCACCCGGCTTCATCCGCAGCGATTTTGCTATATGCTGAGCATCTGCGCCATCAATGAAGGGCTCCTGCTCAAATCCTTTTTTGAAAAAACGCGGCATTTTTATCCCTACTTTTTCAAGAAAATATCAATGTTGTATTTAGGTCTGCCTTTCACTTCGGTATATATCTTGCCGATATATTCACCGATCACGCCAAGGCAGAAAAGCTGAATTCCGCCAATAAGCCAGATGGATGCCACGATGGCTGTCCAGCCCTGCTGGGCATTGCCCGTGAACTTAGAAACCAGCGCATAAATAAGCCCCAGCACGCTTAGCAGGGAGATCACCACACCCAAGCCTGCAATAAACTTGATGGGCTTCACACTGAAAGACGTGATGCCTTCCACAGCAAAGGAGAGCATTTTGCGGAAGGGATATTTGCTCTCCCCCGCCGCTCTTTTGCCGCGAGCATATTCCACCGATGTGGATTTGAAGCCGATAAGGGGCACGATTCCTCGAAGAAAGAGATTTACTTCTCTATAATCCGAAAGAGCTTCCAGAGCGCGGCGGCTCATAAGCCTGTAATCGGCGTGATTATACACAGTCTCGGCTCCCATAAAATTCATAAGCCTATAAAAACCGTGGGCTGTGCCGCGCTTAAAGGCAGAATCGGTGCGTCGGCTTCCTCTCACACCGTAAACCACGTCGCACCCTCCAACGTATTCGGCCACGAATTTATCCAGCACCTCTATATCGTCCTGCAGATCGGCATCCAGGGAAATTGCGCAGTCACAATATTCTTTAGCCTGCATAAGGCCTGCCAAAAGGGCGTTTTGGTGGCCGCGGTTGCGGGAAAGCTTAACACCACAGGCGAGTGGACTTTCTTTATGAAAATTTTCTATAAGCTCCCAGGTGTTGTCTCGGCTGCCATCATCCACAAAAAGGATTCGGCTGGCATCGCCGCACACCCCGACATCAATCATTCTTTGCAGCTTATCTGCCAAAATTTCAAAGCTTTGGGGAAGCACCTCCTGCTCATTGTAGCAGGGCACCACCAGCCAAAGGCAGGGGCAGGAATTAAAATCACTCATCCTTATTCTCCTCCTCGGCAGATATTTCGGCAGGGGCAAAGGATTCGGCCGAGAAACGGTTGGCAGATGCATCAAAAGCCCCCAGATCGATCACAAAGCCTTCGCTGTTGGATTCTTTATCAAATCGGTGAAGTTTGCGCTCTCTAAACTCGTTGTTCAGCTGTATTTCCTCGTCGTAATCGATATCATGCTCTAAAAGATACTGGAACTTAAGGTCAATTTCGTCGCTCTTGGCCCAACTTTCGCGAAGTTCGGCAATCTCGGGCCAGTTCTCTGCAAGAGCAGGGCGGCTGTAGCGCCTTACCTTGCGGCTGATAAATACTATAAGCAGGTAGATAAGCAACAAACCGACTCCGCCTATAGAAAGAAGAATTCCATAGCCCAGGCCGGGTGTGGTGTAATCAAACCTTATGGTGCTGCTGCCCTTAGGCACAGCCACAGCCATAAATCCACCGTTCACCCTTTCCACATCCACAGCCTTGCCGTTCACAGTAGCACTCCAACCCTCTTCGTAGGGCACAGAGAAGAAGACCAGATTCTCTTTTTCCAGAGTGATTGTGGCGGTGAAGCCTTTATTATCCTTTTCGAAGGAAGTGGCACAATTTTCACGGCGAGCGGCGCAATCGGCAGCATAGGTTTCATCAGAAAAATCGATATCCTGGCGATTAAGATTAAATCCGCCTTCCACATCCAGCTCGTTGCCCACGATATAATCCTTGGCGATGTTTGTGAGCAGATCGGAATATTTAGCAATCTGCTCAGGAGAAAGCAGCATAGCCTTAAGCAGCATAAGGTGGCGATTGTTTTCTCCGTAGTAGCTGGCCTGCTCCTCGGTCATATAGTAATCGTAGGTGAAGCCGTAGGGAATATAGTTTTCATTCTCCCAAACGGCAAAACCGTTCATATCATTTCTTATCAGCTCAAAACCGGGCATTTTGGGATCACCGTAGCTGTTGGTGAAATCGTCGCCGGTGGTGGGATCCAGCACGTATCTCACCGAAAGCAGCGAACGTATACCATAGGTATGCACGGTAGGCCTGCTGGCCACGCCGCGTTCTTCGCCCACCCATTCGTAGAATTCAGTCACCGAGCCGGGCACAATGGAATGAAATGCGTTAATACTATCGTAATCCAAGAACATACCCGTATTATCCACACCGTCGTAGACGTCTATGCGATAATCGTCCTTTTCGCCGGGGAGATCCATTTCACCCTCCAGCAGTTGGCCGATCATTACGGAATGTTCATCATAAGAATGGGTCTTACCGCAGGCTATAAAATAGAAACTATATAGCATAGAGAATATGCAAACGCAACCGATAGCCATACCATAGAAGAACTTAGGTTTGCGTTTGATAAAGACCATAAGCAGACGGAACACCACAAGAGCAGTGACGGCAATGATCACAGTCACCCAGAAGCGGGTCTTAAAGGTGGTGCTATCGGCACTATCGGCTGTGAATAGGCCGAATCGGGAAACCTCGCCCAGCTCGTTGAGACCGGCAGGATAAAGGCCAACGGCCAGAGTGAAAGCCAAAGTGATGCCTGCGGCCCAGCGGAAGGATTTGTTCACAGGGATGCTGTGATCCTCCAGCGCCATCACACTTGCGAGCGACATCATCAGCACGATCATATAGAACCAACGGGCATAATAAGCCTCGTTGAACATATAGAAAACGGAATTAAGCAGAGGCACCGCAGCCATAAACCCAAGCACGCAGATCATTCTGCGAAGCCAATGTCCGCGTTTATATTGCAGCCAGGCAATAACGCCTGTCATACCAACCAGGGGCAACCAGCCGCTCACCGAAGACCATTTGGCGTTGGCATCGGCAAAGAAGATCGGCCTTGCTGGCAGATCCGGTGGGAAGAAGAAGCACTGCAGGATATAGAGATATCGCTGCTCGTTGGAATAAAGGAATGCGTTCCAGCCATAAAGGAAGTTGTCCAACCTGTTGTTTTGCATAAGGGCAAAAACAGTGGGCAGCAGCACGGCGCAGGCCATAAGGCCGCCGATAGCCACTTCCAGCACCATAAGGAAGAAGCGGCTAACCTTTTGCTTCCAGCAACCCGAAACGGTGCGAACGAACCAATAGATTATGCAGAAAACTGCCATCCCAAAGAAGAAGAAATAGTTGGAAAGGGCGCAGATAAAAACAGCCAGCGCCAACCAGCCGCGGCGGTTTTCGGTGATAAACACCTCTAATGCCAGAAGCAACAACGGGAAAAAGACAATTGCTTCGTGGAAATGATTAAAGAATATGTTGTAGACAGAAAAGCCCGAAAAGGCATAGAGTAGGCCGCCCAGCATAGCGCTCTGGGGGCGGTGGACAAATCGGCGAATATAGAAATAGGCTGTGAATGCCGAAAGTGCAAACTTTAATATAAGCAGAGGACCCATAAGATGGGGAACGAAATCGGTGGGGAAAGGCAGGGTGAGCCAGAAGAAGGGGCTACCCAGCAGATAAAAACTATAGGAGCCGATAAAATTCACGCCCAGATCGGTGTCCCAGTTCCAAAGCACGGCACCTTCGCGCACGGCACGGTGGCACATCTGATAAAAAGGCACCTGCTGCACGTTGAAATCTCCGTAGAAGAGGAAATAGCCCTTATCCAAAATAATAAAGGGCACAAAAAACACAATGCTCACCCCAAGGGCCAAGAAAAAAGTAGCCCAATGCAGCTCTTTTTTTCTTTCCCGCAGGGCCTTGGAACTATGATTCATAAGATCCATTTTCTATTCCTCCCTCTCTTTAGATTTATCACCGCGAAGCATAAACAATATGCAGAGCACCGCTGATGCGAAATAAACTATAAGATTCACAAAAGATGCGGCCGCCATCCATTGATTGAAGTTTGCCGACCACGGAAGTGAGCCGCCCTTTGTGGCGTTGGCCAGCACCATAAGCTGATTCACAAGGGTGAATACACTCAGCGCCACGCTAAGATGCAGGAACTTCCTTTCCTTATGCACAAGCCAAGCCGCCAGGCAGAATGGCAACACCGCCACCTGATACCTTTCGTGCATAGCAGGCATAAACATAAAAATGTGTTGCATTATAAAGAATGATGCCACAAACACGCAGCGCCTCTGGCCATAAATAAAGCAGACCGCCAGCATCACAAGCCCCAGCGCCACTAATATATAGCCAAGGTGAGCCCAGGTGATAGGCCCCAGCACATTTTGAGAATACTCCACCCAATTAAGGCCCAGCGCTCCGAAGAAATTAAAGGCATTAAGGGTGCAATATGGGTATTTACCGCCGCTGGAAAAATAAATCCCGGGGAAAAGAGTGAAATCGCGGCTTGCCACAGCAAAGGACAGAAAAACCGCCGCCACGCTTATTATGCCCACAGCAGCACAAAGGCCAAGCCTTTTGATACCCTTGAGAATTTCGGCCTTTTCTCGGCCGAGGAATACGTTGCACGTGTCCAAAAGTCCCAAAAGAAAAACTGGGGCAAAGAACAAACATTGGAATTTTATCATGCAAGAAGCAGCAAAGACTACCGTGCTTGCGACCGCCTTTTCACGGCGCATCAACCAGAAGGCCAACAGCAGGAGGAAGCACATCACCGAATCTGTTTGCCCCCACACCGCCGAATTGAAGAACATGGAAGGATTCAGCACCCAAAAAGCTGCGGCCGCAAGGCCCAGCTCGGCTTCGCCTTCCCTGCCGCCCATAGCGTAGAACAGCCAGGCGGCAGCTACATCGAAAACAATGGGGATCAGCTTTAAGAATAGCATGTCCGCCATTTCGTAAGTATCCGGGGGCACAATTTTATAAAGCAGACTTATGGGATACACCAGCACTAAAAACAAAGGCGGATAATCCAATGCAATAGCGTCGGCGCGGCCGTAAATATCAAAGAAGCCGTTTTGAAAATCCAATATCCATTGGCGATACCAATAGGTGTCGTACCTATTAGTGATAAAAACACCCACGCCAAGGCGCAGCACAAGTCCCAGCGCAAGGAGATAGAAAACGGCCGTAGCCAGATCTCTTTTTTGCCCGATCCTGTGCTCCATTTTCTTTCCTCCCTCAGCCGAAACCCATTTCAGCGCTATAATATATTATAATAACATCAAATATATAGATATTCAATAGATTAAATGCTCCTGCCGCCTAAAGTGTTCAAAAATTTTCAAAAACTTTATTTTAGGGCTTGACTTATTTGGGAAAAACTATATAATATATTTTGCTGAATAAATTTTGCGGAATTGTGTAAAGGTAGCACGGCAGACTCTGACTCTGTTTGTCTGGGTTCGAATCCTAGTTCCGCAGCCACGCGGTGTGTTCGAAAGAGCACACCGTTTTTTCTTGCTTTTTGGTGGGTTGTGTGATATAAGGATAGAGTTGGATTTTAGGGGTGAGAAAATGAAAGAAATAATAGCACAGGTAATCGGAATTATTGCGGCTGCAATTGTAATACTCTCTTTTCAGCAGAAAAAGCAAAGAACAGTTATAATCTGGCAAATGACAGGGCAGCTGCTCTTTTCGATAAACTACCTAATGCTGGGCATACCCACCGGTGCCTGCCTTAATTTTCTTGGGTTCGCCCGCGGAATTATATACTCCAACAAAGAAAAGTTTCACGCCGAAAGGCCGATCTGGCTAATCCTTTCCATCGCTTCCTTCTTTTGTGCCTATCTGGCAGGCTTTCTGTTCTTTGGAGCCGAGCCTACCATAGCCAATATCGCCGTTAATTTTATGCCCGTGGTTGCCATCACGCTTGCCACAATAAGTTTTCGCGCCAAAACAGCGGCCACGGTACGCCGCCTGGGGCTTATCAGCTCTCCGCTTTGGCTCACCTACAACATCATAAACTTCACGCTCGGCGGAATTATATGCGAGATATTCAATCTTATCTCCATAATTGTTGGTATGATCCGATTAGATATAAAAAAGCAGCAGGTTTAGCACCTGCTGTTTGCTTTTTTGGGGCATTTATGCTACAATTAACCTAAATAATGATTTAAGTGAAAGTATGCTGAAAATGGAATTCAACATTAAACTTCAAGAGCTGCGAAAAAGCAGATCACTCACCCAGTAAGAGCTGGCGTCCGCCCTTACGCTGATATTTCAAAACATAAAGGCTCTCACAATTATTCATAAATAAGAGCGACACGAATAGTGTCGCCCCTGCCACGCTGCGTTTCTTGCTTCAATGCTCCCCTGCCACTAGAGTGTGTTTGGGCGAAAACCTAATACACAAAAGGAGCAGAAAATGAAGAAAGAAAATTTTAGATGGTTGTGGGCAGGCTGATCTCGGGAGTGCATTGGCTCAGCGATATCGTGGGCGGCGTGCTGCTGAGCAGCGGCCTTGTGATGCTCTACCGCTTCGCGGTGGGGATAATGGAATAATAAAACATTAGAATGCACTTTATTTGTTTACCTATACACTAATTTCATAAATCATCCATAATATAACTCTATATTTATTTTCCTACAAGGTGGTGTCATAATGAGAGAGAAACTTCAAATATTGGGAGCCCTAATAATAGCCTTTGTCTCGCTATATCTTTATAGGCGCTTACAGCAACGCTTGCTGCAGCCCGCACAAGCCGAACTCGGCAAGGTATATCTGCCTAAACCTTTAGCGTATGTAGGAGTATTGGATTCCGCTTTATTTCTTGTTATTGCCGCCGAAGCTTTTATATCCAATGCCCCACTGTGGACAATAATTGTCTTTCTTTTGCTCTCGCTATTGGGAATAATCTTAATTATTGCTTTTGTGAATTGCAGAATTTCTTATGACCAAGACGGGTTTATTCACAAAAGTTTTTTCGGCATAAAAAGAAAATTCACTTATGAACAAGTCACTGCAATCAAAGAAAATACAAACGAAATATTCCTTTATATAGGGAATAAAAAGGTAATGGTAGACAAACTATCAGCAGGCGGAGACGATTTTCTCAATCTTGTTAGACAAAAATATCAAGCATTGCACAACGGGCAAACTCTTCCGAAAATACATAAATAAATCAGTTAGCGACAAAGCAAAAAGCAAAACAAAAAGAAACCCCGAAACTGTAGCAGTTTCGGGGTTTTGTTGTAAGAGTAATTATCTCTTGCTGAACTGGGGAGCTCTACGGGCGCCTTTGAGGCCGTATTTCTTACGCTCTTTCATTCTGGGATCGCGGGTGAGGAAGCCGGCCTTCTTAAGAGTGCCGCGGAGCTCTGCATCATACTGCAGAAGGGCACGGGAAAGGCCATGGCGGATAGCACCGGCCTGGCCGGTAACACCGCCGCCGGATACACGGCAAACGATATCGAACTTATCGTTGGTGCCGGTGAGAGCCAGGGGCTGACGAGCGATGAGCTTCAATGTCTCAAGGCCAAAGTAGTTATCGATATCACGATCGTTGATGGTGATCTTGCCGGTACCGCTATATACGCGAACACGGGCAACGGAACTCTTTCTTCTGCCGGTTCCGTAGAAATAAGGCTTGCTATCGTACATTTTCAATTTCCTCCTTAAAATACTACGGTCTCGGGCTGCTGAGCAGCGTGATTGTGGGCTTCGCCACGGTAAACTCTGAGCCTGGTGAGAGCAGCACGGCCGATGGTGTTATCAGGGATCATACCCTTAACAGCCAGCTCAACAGCCAGCTCGGGGCGCTCAGCCATCAGAGTCTTATACTGGACAGCCTTGAGGCCGCCAACATAACCTGTGTGACGATAATACATCTTCTGATCCAGCTTCTTGCCGGTGAGAACGATCTTCTCTGCATTGATGATCACAACGCTATCGCCGCAATCAACGTGAGGAGTGTACTCGGGTTTGATTTTTCCGCGAAGAATATCAGCGGCCTTAACAGCAACACTACCGAGAGTCTTGCCGGCGGCATCAATAACATACCACTTGCGCTTGATATCCTGGGGTTTTGCCATAAAAGTGGACATTGCAATTACCTCCGTGAATTTCCTTAATTTTTTTCGTGCTTGGCTATGATAACATAAGAAAAAGGTGTTGTCAACACCTTTTTCGAATCAATTTTAACTTTTAGGGTAGTATCTCTGTTTTGCTCGTTTTTTCTCTCGTTTTCTCTCGTTTTCTCATTTGCGATTTTTAAAAAACTACCATTTATATCTATGCAACTGGCCGAAATTTTGCAATTGGGGGAAATCCCATTGGCGCAGCACTTCGTAGACCGCCACACAGACTGTGTTGGAAAGATTGAGGCTTCTTGCCTCTCCGCGCATAGGCAGGCGAACACATTCCTCGGGATGCTGCAAGAGAAGCTCTTCGGGCAGTCCTGCAGTCTCCTTGCCAAAGATAAGGAAGCTATTCTCGGGATAATCCTTTTCGCAATAGGTGTGCTGAGCCTTGGTGGTGAAGAAAAAGAAGCTGCCGCCCTTATTTTTTTCCAGAAAATCTTCCATATTATCATAATATGTGAGATCCAGCAGGTGCCAATAATCCAGGCCCGCTCTTTTAAGCTTTTTATCGTCTATCTCAAAGCCCATAGGGCGCACGATATGAAGCCTGGCACCCGTGGCGGCGCATGTACGTGCCACGTTGCCCGTGTTTTGCGGAATTTCGGGCTCCACAAGCACAACGTTAAGAACAGCCATAAACTACACCCCGCTCACAAGCAGCTTGCCACAACCCGAAAGAAGCATTTCTCCCCAGCCGGCAGGCACGAAGGCGCACTCCCCTGCCGCAAGACTTAATTCTCCTGCCTGTACGTTGCCCTCAAGGCAAAGCAGGGCGGCAAAAGATTCTTCCCCCACCACGATTTTTTCGCTTTGGGGCACGTTCACCACATCGGCTGTGAAATACTCACACTCAGCAATTCTGGCGCAGGGAGCATCCACATTGTGCACCACGCCCTGCTGAGGGGGCTTGCGATCGGCCACCTTCATTGCCTTTTCTATATGAAGGGGGCGAGGTTGTCCGTCGGCTCCAAGGCGGCCGTAGTCGTACACACGATAGGTGAGATCGGAATTCTGCTGCACTTCGGCCACAAGCAAGCCTGCACCGATGGCGTGAACCGTGCCTGCAGGAATAAAGATGCTATCCCCTTTAGCAACGGTGATTTTATTAAGCAGATCGGTGACTGTGTTATCGGCGATAGCCTTTTCGAATTCCTCGGCGCTCACTTCTCTATTGAATCCGGCATAAAGCGATGCACCGGGTTCACAATCCACCACGTACCACATCTCGGTCTTGCCATATTCCCCTTCGTTCTTAAGGGCATATTCATCAGAAGGATGCACCTGCACCGAAAGATCCTTGGCAGCATCGATAAGCTTTATAAGCACGGGGAATGCAGGAAACTTTTGGGCACGGCTGCCCCAGACCTGCTTTCCCTCTGCGGCCAACGCATGGGAAAGGGTCTCACCTTTATATTCTCCATCAGCAATAAAACAGGGTCCGTTGTCTCTGGCAGACAGGACCCATGCTTCGGCGGTGACTCCGCCGCTGCCGATGTTGTACTGATCGTAAAGTCTGGTGCCACCCCAAATATAATCCTTGCAGGTGGGAATAAGCTTTACAGGTTTCATACAAAACACCGCTTTTCTTTAATTTTATATCTCGTTCCTACCCTCTAAAGCTCGGGTAAGAGTAACTTCATCGGCATATTCAAGATCGCCGCCCACGGGCACGCCGTAGGCCAAGCGGGAGACCTTTACCCCCATCGGCTTCAACAATCTGGAAATATAACTGGCTGTGGCTTCGCCCTCCACGGTGGGGTTGGTGGCCATTATCACTTCCTGCACACTTTCATCGGCCAGGCGAGACATAAGTTCCTTTATCTTAAGCTTATCGGGGCCGATACCATCCAGCGGGGAAAGAGCTCCGTGAAGCACGTGATAAACTCCCGAAAACTCCCTTGTGCGCTCAAAGGCCATAACATCCTGAGCATCTTCCACCACGCAGATAGTAGTCTTATCCCTGGAAGGATTGGCACATATTTCGCACACGTCCTTATCAGTCATATTCTGGCAGACCGAGCAAAGATGGATCGTCTGCTTGGCTTTTATCACTGTGTCTGCAAATTTTTTGGCCGATTCCTCGGGCAGAGAAAGCACGTGAAAAGCCAGCCGCTGGGCAGTCTTTCGTCCAATACCCGGCAGCCTTGCGAACTGATCGATCAGCTCCTGAAGGGCAGAAACATTATACTGCATGATTAAAAGAGACCGGGCATACCGGGAAGGTTGAGCCCACCGGTGATAGCGCCCATTCTGGCTTCGGAATCGGCAGCAGCTTTTGCAATAGCAGAATTAACAGCGGCCATCACAAGGTCTTCAAGCATCTCCACATCTTCGGGATCAACCACATCGGGGGAGATCTTAACCATTGTGAGCTCGTGCTTGCCGTTCACTGTGGCTTCAACCATACCGTTGCCTGCATCGGCAGTGTATTCGGTTTCTTCCAGTTCGGCCTGCAGAGCGGCCATATCATCTTGCATTTTCTGGACCTGCTTCAGCATATTATTGGTGCTGGGGCCCTGAGGAATTCTTGCTTTCATATCTATTCTCCGTTCAGTTTATAATCAGTATCTTTGGGGAATCTCCATATCGCTGAGCTTATCAACAAGCTCGGCAAACGGATCGGATTCGGCGGCTTTGCGCTTGGTGTAGGGGCCAAGCTTAAAGATCTTTCCGCTCACCTTCTGGGCGGCCTTGCGAATAGAATCCTTATATAACGGGTTATCGCTCTTTATCATATCCCTAAAGGCAGGGTTGGCACAATCGATAAGCAGATAATCGCCATCCACGTAGGCGGCAGATTCTGTTAAAAACCCGCAAAGCAACGGGCAAGTGCGGCTAAGCTCGGCCAGCACTTCTCCCCACTTATCAAAGCTTCCTGCAGGAGGTGCTGCCTGCTTTTTGGGAGCCGGAGCGGGCTGCTCGGGCGCAGAAGCAGGGGCAGGATCCGGGAAAGGCTGTGCCGCCACGGGCTGCATCTCCCAAGGTGGCAATTCGGAATTATCGGCTGCCGATGCTGCAGCAGGCGCGGGTGAAATAGGGGCAGGCACCACAGGTGCAGCTTTTTTGGGAACGGCAGCAGGAGCTGCAGCAGGGCTTACAACAGCATTGCCGCAAAGCTCGATAACAGCCATTTCCAGCTCCAGGCGGCGGTTGCCCTTAGCCATTCTATCGGCCGCGGAGCGCAGGCAGTTCATCGCCGCAAATATTCCGCTGCCCGACAAAGCATCGGCCTGAGCTTTTAGCGCGGCATATTCGCCATCGCTGCACACCACCATGCTCTTGGCATCCTTAATAGATTTTATAAGCATAAGATCTCGGAAGTGAGAAAGCATTTCGGAGCAAAGGCGTGTGGCATCCACCGATGCAGAATGAAGCTGCTCCACAACCTGCAGAGCCCTACCTGCATCCTTTTCGATTATTCCTTGGGCAATGGCAGTCTGATATTCTCTGCCTGCCATACCGCATATCTCTCTCACCTTTTCTTCGGTGATATCGGCGGTTTGCCCTGCACACTGATCCAGGATAGAGAGCGCATCGCGCAGGCCTCCATCGGAAAGCACGGCAATAAGATTAGCCGCCTCGGCGGTGAGACTGATATTCTCGCACTGTGCCACATAAAGCAATCTCTTGGCGATATCGGAATTATCTATTCTCTTAAAATCGAAGCGCTGGCAACGGGAAAGCACGGTGGCCGGAAGCTTATGCACCTCGGTGGTGGCCAATATAAATATAACGTGCTCGGGGGGCTCCTCCAATGTCTTAAGTAAGGCATTGAATGCGCCCGAAGAAAGCATATGAACTTCGTCTATAATATACACTCGGTATTTGGAGCGCTCAGGTGTGAACTGAGCCTGCTCTCTCAACGTGCGGATATTATCCACACCGTTGTTGGAAGCGGCATCTATCTCCATGATATCCATCACGTCGCCTGCGGCAATTCCCTTGCAGGATTCGCACTCTAAGCAGGGATCCCCATCTGCGGTGCTAAGGCAGTTCACAGCCTTGGCAAGAATGTGGGCACAGCTTGTCTTGCCCGTGCCGCGGGAGCCGGTGAAGAGATAGGCATGGGATATTCTGCCCATTTTAAGCTCGTTCTTTAATGTTTCTGTAACGTGTTCCTGGCCCGAAACCTGAGAAAAGGTGGCCGGCCTATATTTACGATACAACGCCTGGTACATAATATCCCCCCTAAAAATAATTGATGCCTTCCTTACTTCAAAGTGTGCAGACCGAAAGATTTGCTGCGGCACACGGAAAAACCGCTTAATGCTGCTCGGTTCCCCGCCTGACATGGTTCACGACCTTCCGTCGCACAGGACCCAACGATCTGCACACTTTGCGGCAAGGCAAAGGCACCATATTTCGCAGAAATTATTATAATACAAACCGCCGTTTGTTGCAACTGTTTTTTTGCCGTTCACACCAGGTTCAAACCTTGGGTATATTATTCGAATTATAAAGGCGGCAGGAATAAAAAAGTGTTGTTTTAGCGTATAATCTTTGTTATTATAATAAATATATTATTTAAGAGCCAATATAGGGGGTGCTTCTTTGGAACTGTGGGATATTTTTAATAAAGACGGTGAGCCCACGGGCAAGACTGTCCGCCGCGGTAACCTGAGATTGCGCTCGGGTGAATACCATATGGTGGTACATATCTGGATAAAGGGTCCCGATGGCCGTTGGCTCATTCAGCGCCGAAGCCCCGATAAGAAGCCTATGGCCAATGAATGGGCAGCCACGGGCGGCTCGGTAATTGCAGGCGAGAGATCCCTGCAGGCCGCCTCAAGGGAGCTTTTCGAAGAGCTTTCCATAAAGAAAAAGGATGAAGAATTCAAATTTATCGGCCGCATCTTCCGCCGCCACTCCTTTGTGGACGTTTGGCAGGTGGAATTCAGCGGCAGAGCAGAAGATCTGGTGCTGCAGGAATCGGAAGTGGCCGAAGTGAAATGGGCCACCACCGAAGAACTGCGCCAAATGATAGCCGATGGCACTTATCACGACTACGGCGACAACTATTTCAAAGCAATTCTTGATTAAGACGAACTTTAAGTTCGGGAAACGGTGAATCAATGGGATATAAGATTGAAGGGGAAAAGTGCCCCGTTTGCAAAGCATATTTATTCAACGAAGACGACGTGGTGTTCTGCCCTCTTTGCGGTGCTCCTCACCACAGAGATTGCTATGCTGCTCTGGGCCATTGCGGGCTGCAGGAGCTTCACGGCACAGCCGAACAATATTCTCCCAAAAGGGAGGATGAACCCGAGGCAAGCGAAGCCCAGCAAAAGGATAGCAGCCCCGAAAAATGCCCCCGTTGCGGCCGCGATAAGATAGAAAGTTCCCTCTTTTGCCCCTACTGCGGCCATGATTTTGCAGGGAATACGCCCAACGGAGGACACGCTCCCGGCGCACATGTGGTCTATCCCCCGTTTATTGATCCTTATGGCGGAGTGCCTCACGACGGATCTGTTTCAATTGAGGGTGAGAGCGTTGAAGACGTTAGAAAATTTGTGTTCTCCAACACCCAACGCTACGTTCCACTTTTCTGCAAGCTGGATAAAAAGCACAAATTCAGCTGGAACTGGGCAGCCTTTCTTTTCCCTCATCTCTGGCTTTTCTTCCGCAAGCATTACGTAGCAGGAGCTGTGGCGCTGGCTCTCACGTTGCTCTCCACCTTCTGCCTTTTGCCCCTAAGTGCCGACATTGCAACACTCATAGGTGCAGGCGGCCAAATCGTGCAGAACAATCAGGAGCAGTTGAATCTTATCCTTTCTGTCATCCCTCAGGTGCCGCTGAGCTCGTTCATGTTTGCCGCGGCGGGATGGATAATAGGTCTCTTCACCTCGGTTTATTTTGGCCTTATGGGTGATTGGCACTATCGGAATTACGTAGTTTCTTCCATTAAGCAGATCCGCACAAGCAACGACATTGAAGATAGGGACGCCGCCTTTTTTAAGAAAGGTGCCACAAGCCTGATGGGTTTCCTTATTGCTTATTTCGTCACCCAGCTTCTCCCCCAGATAGTGGCCTTGTTTATATAAAGGAGAATTTTTATGAACAACAATCGCCGATGCCCCAACTGCGGCGCGCCCAACGATGGTTTTTTTGAATATTGCTATAAATGCGGCACACCGCTGAACCTGCGCAGCCCTTATGGCCAGCATTACGCCCCTTATAACGGCAGCGGCCAATACGAACCTGCAACCATTGCAGGTCAGCCCATTGAAGACGTGAAATCCTTCGTGGGGCAGACAGACGGCGGCATAAAGCTTACCCGCAAGCTGATTGATATTGAGGTCAGCCGTTCGCACACCCATTGGTGCTGGCCCGTTTTCTTCTTTTCCCTTTTGGGGCCTATGTTCACAGCGATCTGGTTCTTCTACCGAAAAATGTATAAAACAGGTATTCTGGTGGCTTTGGCAGGGCTTATGCTTTTCGGTGCCGACACACTTATCAATTTCGAATACAATCTGGCTCTGGCTCAGGAAATGAAGAATCTTCTCGGCTCTTCCGAATCTTTTTATGAATTTATGCAAAAGCTTTCCACCGATGCCACCACACTTCCCAGCCAAAGCAGTCTTGGCACGTTGCTCACATCCTTAGTGGAGCTGGGCTCGCTGGCATTAGGTGTGGGAATGGCAATGTTCGCCACCGGGATCTATCGCAGCCACATAGGCAAGACCTTGATGGCCAACCCACAGCTTAGCGGCAACTTCTTTGCTCTCACAGCCAAAGGAGGCACTTCCATGGCAGCGGCAGGAATTGCAGCAGCAGTTCTTTGGATAATCTTCAATCTTATGCAGAATATTCCCTACATCGCGGCAATGATAATTTGAGAAATTAAAAAGCTCACAGCCTTTCGCTGTGAGCTTTATTTTTATGCTTTTGCTGAATATGGAATAACATTGAATAGTATTAAGAGAAGCACTAATGCGCCGAGCACTATTCTGTAGTATCCGAAGACCTTAAAATCGTGCTTGCGGATATAGGCAAGCAGGAATTTTATAACAAACATAGAAACAACAAAGGAAACCACCGAACCGATAAGCAATATACCCCATTCGCTGCCGCTCATGCCCGATGCACCTTTAAGGAGCTTGAGTGCCGAGGCGCCGAACATAACGGGCACAGCCATAAAGAAAGAAAACTCAGCCGCAGCCGCTCTGGACATACCAAGCAACAATATCGCGCCCAGAATTGTGGAACCGGAACGGGATGTGCCGGGGATCAGAGCCAGCATCTGGCAGCAACCCATGAGCAGAGCTGTTTTATATGTAATATCGGCCGTTGTTTCAATAGAGATTTTACGGCTTATCTTGCCCGAAACTATAAACAGCACGCCATAAACAATAAGAGCAACGGCGATTATCCAATTTGGAGAAAGAACATTATCAATAACATCCTCAAAAAGCACGCCCGCAATTCCTGCAGGCACGCTGGCCACCAATATCTTAGACCACAAAACCCACGTGCTCTTCTTTTCTATGGGGCTTTTGGAAAGAGCAAAGGGGTTGAGTTGGCGGAAATATATCACGACCACAGCAATAATAGAGCCCAACTGAATGACCACCTTGAACATATCAAAAAAGCCTTTACTGAGCATTCCGAAGGGAATAATATTCTCGGCCAAGAGCAAATGGCCCGTGCTGCTGATGGGCAGCCACTCACTAACGCCCTGAATAATACCGTAGATTATGGAATAGATCACATCGAAGAGATTCACGCTGTCATCTCCTTAAAATTATTACCATCCGATTATACCACAGCAGCGCCGCATAAGTAAAGCCCTATTTGCTAAAAGAGCGTAGCCCCCGAAAGGTATGCCGCTCCCAGAAATCCGGCCATCAGTGCCGATAGGCAGAGCAAAGTAATTGTCATGGTGCGCAGAAAAAGGCTCACGCCCTCGCTGCGGCTTTTATCGTATCTTTTGATCCTGCTCATTTTCTCACCTCGCCCAAATATTATGGGCGCCGAGCAGATCATTCATTCCTTTTTTGGCAAATAGGCAAACTTTTACATATAATTTCGGCTTCCATTTTTTGTTCCTTGCACACACCCTATGCCTCATAATATTATGTATAGGGGGAGTTAGATATGACAATGAATTCCGAGGGGCCCTTAAAGCTTCGGGTGGTGCTGGATGCACCCGATCTGCTGGAATACGGCCTCACCTTTAACCAACTCGATTACAATGCTCATCGCACCCGCGAACTGCTGAACGCTCTGCTCATAAAGGCTGCCGGCACCACAGATTTTCACCTCTGCCCAGGCAAGCTTATGATAGAAGCCTTCCCGCAGGAGGGCGGCGGCTGCGTTATATATTTCACGATCAAGCAGCAACACCGGAAATTTTGGCGCAGAAAAGAAAGCGTGGAACAGCTCTTTTCTTTTTCCGATGCATCACGTCTTTTGGATGCCGCCAAGGCGGCCTACATAAGCCACGCCCATTGCCGCGAAAGCAGACTTTACAAAGCAGACGGCCTCTGGCTTTTGGCTGTTTTGGGCGCGGAAAAAAGTCTGGCGGCTTTGCTTTGCGAATATGCCGATAGCAAGCAGACCGCCAAGCAGGAACTTTACCGCATCGCGGAGCACGGAAAATTCATCTGTGCCGATGCACTAAATGCCATCGGCAAGGCAATTCTCAGCAATTAAAAAGTCTCGGAAGTTTTCTTCCGAGACTTTATTTTTGCGTTTACCAGCTTCCGCCGCCACCGCCGCCGAAGCCGCCGCCCGAAAAACCGCCACCGCCGCCGAAGCCGCCCACGCTTCCCTTGCTCTGCTGGGGCACCGACACCATATTAGCACGGCATCTATCCATAGAGCTGTTGAAGGAATGCCAGAACATCCAGCTGGAGAAGGGGTAATCGTAGCCATAGTACCAAGTAGGCGGCTCGATTGCGATAGATTCGAACTTCTTGGCCCATTTATCCGAAAAGCCAAGAACATAGGCAAAAGGTATTACGTTATAAAAATACTGTGGATCCTGCTCAACCAACGCTTTAAGTCTATCCAACTCGGCCATCTCTATAAACTGCTTAAAGCCCAAAATCTCACCCAAAAGGCGTGTGTTCTCCTTGGTGCGCTTATTGGTGGGCACAGCGAAGAGAACCGAAACAAGGGTGCACGCAGCTCCCAGAGCCATGGGGATAATCAACCCGCTCATAGACCCTATAATCACAACGGCCAGCAGAGCTAAACTTATTGCCACAGCACCCATGGCGATCGCCTTGCCCTTAAAGTTTCCGCCTGTGCCCGTGTGGCGCCTATCCCAAAGAGCAATAGAGATACCGCAAATGGCAAGCGAGCCTATTATAGCAGCGGCCGCGGAAATAATCAGCGCATCCATATTCGCAGACGCGGCAAAGAGACAGGCCAAGGAAACGAGCGCCAATGGCAGGCCGCAAAGCAACCAGGATATCACTCGGGCAAAGGTAGACATACGGGTGTAGATCCTGTTTTCGGGAATGGCGCTGAAATAGCGAGCCATTTCCATTGTGGCCGCGTTCATCGTGGTGTAGAATTTGTTTTTCAGATCACGGCTATGAACAGTATCACCCGCGGCAAACAACCCGTTGAACATTACTGCTTCAAAACTCTTGGCACTTCTCGGCAGAGCATTTTTCTTAACAAACTCAAAATCCTTGCCATCCTGATGAATCTCCAAGTACCCCTTCCCTGCCCAATAAATGATAAGGGATATAAGGTCTTTTTGATCGGTGCTGCCATCAATGATATGGCCTATTTCGGCGCTGGAGAGCCCGTTCGGAGGATAGAAGTTCACAACCGGTATCACCTTTTCATCCCGCCCAAAGGCAATATAAAGCCAAGCAGCAAGGATTGCCACGATCACCGCCGCAACAACAGCAGGAAATATCCATTTATCGGCTCTGGCTTCCCCTTGGAAATATCCTTCGGGAAGCAAGATATCCAACGTGGCGGTTTCGCCACGCATCATCTTGCCCAATGCCACGATCTCCATTTTATCCCGTGTGTTGGAAAGTGAAAAGTGCACGCCGTCGCTATCGGCCGAACCCCATTTGCCTGCATAAACATAAGGCTCCACACCTTCGGGCAGGGGCTTTTCAAACTTCACGTTGGCCGAAAAATATTCAATATCAGTCTCCCATTCGGTGGGAAGAAGATTGAGATAAAGGAAATCGGCGGCTTCAATGCCATCCTCGTAGATCTGCATCTTATAGCTTATGGTATAGGTCTTTTGGCCGCGGACAAGGGTATCCTCATCGCCGATGGTGATAAGGGTGAAATCGCCGTCGGTCTCCACCGCGTATTCTGCGCCGCTCACGTAAACGTCGGTAATGCTGGCACGCATTCTTTTGGTGTATCGCTCGTCCCCCACCATATGATCAAACTCAAGAATATAGGGAATATATCTATAGATGCCGTGGCGCGACGTGAGAAAATCCACCGATATTTCTTCGGTGATGCTCAAGGTGTTATCTTCCGCCACCACAACATCTACGTTGAATTCTTCCGTGCGCATATATTGGGGCATTATTTCGGCCGATGCGGGCACAGCCCACATCACAGCCATAGAACAAACAACTAAAAATATTGCTAATTTTTTCACTGTTTGCCTCCTTCGGCAAAATAAAGGCCGACGGCCGAAGCCGTCGGCCCACAAACTCAAGCCAATCAGAACTGAACCTTCACGTTTTCCCTTTCGGCGGCATCGCTCACCTCATAGAGAGGCTTACGCTTAAAGCCGAAGATAGAAGCAACTATATTGCCGGGGAACATTTCCACTTTGGTGTTGTATGTCTTGATAACACCGTTGTAGTATTTCCTGGAAGCGGCTATTTCGTCTTCAATATCGGAGAGCTCCCTTTGCAGGGCGGCAAAGTTGGCGTTGGCCTTAAGATCGGGATAAGATTCGGCCACAGCAAACAGAGATTTAAGAGCACCTGTGAGCACACCGTCGTTCTTAATTCTTTCTTCGCCGGTGGTGGCTCCCACAGCCATATTGCGGGCAGCGATCACCTTTTCAAGAGTCTCGCTCTCGTGCTTGGCATAGCCCTTAACAGTCTCCACAAAATTGGGGATAAGATCGTATCTCTTCTTAAGATAGACATCCATTGTGGAAAAGGCCTCTTCGGCCATATTGCGCATTTTTACAAAGTTGTTGTAGGAAGAGGCAAGCCAGATTCCCAAAACAGCAACAATAACACCTAAAATAATCCAAGGCATAAAATTATCTCCTTTCTGTTAGCAGGCTTTTGCAGCCTTTTTGCGGCAGACAACTGTGATTATTCTGCGCACGATAAGCATCAATATACCCACACCGAAAACAGCTGCAGGAACAATGGCGCTGGAAAGCACAAAACCTCGAATGAACATAGCTGTCATCACATCAAGGCCGAGCAGGCCAAAAATCATATCGGGAAC
Source organism: Acutalibacteraceae bacterium (assembly GCA_045644025.1). Lineage (GTDB taxonomy): Bacteria > Bacillota > Clostridia > Oscillospirales > Acutalibacteraceae > JAZRGE01. Next base: position 31,368 of record JAZRGE010000017.1, read on the forward strand.
TATAAGCATTGCCAAAGCGGGCAGGCAAAGGATAATGCTGCCTATAAGCAATGTGACACCCACGTAGGTGAGAGTGCGGGCCTTGCGCCACTTATTGATTTTGAGAATAAGAAGCGAGAAGAGCACCACTATAAGTACAAGCAGGGCAATAGCAAGATAAGAAAAAGCATAGCGGATGGCGGTGTAAACTCCGCCAAGGCTGGATTCCAGTTCTTCCACAGCCTCTTTGCTGATGGACTCGAAATCCACACTATCCATAATAGCCCTTACAGCTTCTTCTCTTTCTTCGCGGCTTATTTTTTCGCCCTTCTTCTCGATATACTTCGCAAAAGAATCCACAAGCTTTGTGACTTCAGCTTTAGTGATCTGGGCTGTTTCATCAGCATTCCAGATATCCTGCATCATCTCGGAAACATTTTGGGCAATGAATTCGGTGAGCCCCGTTTCTTCCATAAACTTATTGATATCCTTTTTGCTGAAATCGGCATCGTACTCTTCCATAAGCTCCGAGATCATATCGGTTACACTTTGGCCATCATACACTTCGATATCCTTAAAAGAAAGCTGATTTATAACAGCGGTGGTACCGGACATAGACGTGGAATACCTTGCCATACCTATAAGCATTGTGGGAACGGAAAGAATGAAGATAAGGATGCAAAGCAGAACGGAAAGGAACGCGCGGCCAAATCCACCCTTCTTGGAAGGCTGAGCAGGGAGCTGCCAGGCTGCTGCTTCTTCCACAACAACCGCACCCTCTGCAGGGATTTCTTCCGCAATAATTTCTTCTTCCTGCTCTTGGGCTGCAGGTTCTGCCACAATTTCTTCGGCTGCCTCTACAGTTTCTTCCGCCACAGGCTCGATCACAACGGGCTCTTCCACGGCTATCTCGGCCTGAACGGTTTCTTCGGCCACGGGAGCGCCGCAACCTGCGCAAAAATGCACACCATCGGCCAATTCCTTACCGCAAGCGGTGCAAACCCTGGCCCGGGCGGCAGGCAGCTTGGCTCCGCATTCAAGGCAAAATGCTGCGCCGGGGAAAATAGGTGTATTACAATTGGGGCAATTCATATTTTTACCTCCTGAGCGAAAATCTATCAGTCGTTAGTCTCCATATTGTGCCAAACGGCCTGAACGTCGTCGTTCTCTTCCAGCATCTCCAGAAGCTTATCCATTTTGGTGATCTGTTCCTCATCGGTGGCGGTGGAATAAATGTTGGGCACGTATTCCAGCTCGGCCGAGGCAAATTTATAGCCTGCATCTTCCAGCGCAGAGCTGAGCGCACTGAAATCGGGCACTGCGCAGGTGATCTCAAAGCATTCTTCCTCGGAACTGAAATCATCGGCACCTGCCATAAGGGCAGCATCCATAAGCTGTTCTTCATCCACGCCCTCGGATTCGATAAGGATAACACCCTTGCGCTCAAACATAAACATAACCGAGCCGTTCTGGCCGAGGTTTCCGCCGCATTTATCAAAATAATGGCGAAGATCGCCTGCGGTACGGTTGCGGTTATCTGTAAGAGTCTCCACCACAACGGCGATGCCGCCGGGGCCGTAGCCTTCGTAGACTATCTCTTCGTAGTTATCATTGTTGCCTTCGCCTGCGGCCTTTTTGATAATACGATCGATATTATCATTGGGAACGTTGTTGGCCTTGGCCTTTGCAATTATATCCTTCAGCTTAGAGTTTACATTGGGATCGGGGCCACCCGATTTAACGCATACTGTGAGCTCGCGACCGATCTTGGTGAAGATCTTGGCGCGCTGCTGATCTGTTTTTTCTTTCTTTCTTTTGATTGTGCTCCATTTGGAATGGCCGGACATAAACGGACTCTCCTTAAAAATAAAATACCTTCAAACACTCAGGTCTAAAGGTATTTTACCATAGCTTTATTAACTTTTCAACTCACCGCAAAGCTTTTTTTGCACTTTTTGCCTTAACGATCGGCAATATCTATCCTCTCGGCTCCGAGAAGCTGCGCCTCGGCAGGATCGTGGGTAGATATTATAATTGTCTTGCCTGCAAAGGCATCGCTCAGATACCCTGCCACTCTCTGCTTCACGGCATCATCCAACCCAACAAAGGGTTCATCCAGAATCAATATATCTCCGCCTGCCGCCATCGCACGGGCAATGGCCACTCGCCTTGCCATACCGCCGCTGAGCTTAGCAGGCAGTACCGAGCCTTCGTCTTCAAGGCCCACCGCCGCAAGAACATCCTTCACCAGCTGTTCCTTTTCGGCCTTAGGTTTATCCTTAAGCACCAGCGCCACGTTGTCGGCCACGGTGAGCCAGGGCAGCAATCTATCCTCCTGAAACACGCCCGAAATCTGTGCTTCTTCGGGTATTTCTATCTCCCCTGCCGCAGGCCTTTCCAATCCACAGATAAGGCGCAGAAGGGTGGTTTTTCCAAAGCCGCTGGGGGCCGAGATCCAAAGCCTTTCGCCGCTTCGAACATGCAGAGTGAAGTGAGAAAGGATCTGCTTTTCGCCATAGGCAAAGGAAACGTCTTTAATGCTGATTGCCATTGGGCGCTCCTCCTTTCCTAAGGCTCATAGAGGCCGTGACCTTTTTAAGAAGCCTTTCCAGAAGAATGCTCAACACCACCGTTACGGCCGTGACGGCAAAGACGGCGGGCATTTCCAGATACTGCTTGGCATCATAAAGCTCGGCACCCAAGGCAAGCTTGGGGCGGCAGATGACTTCGGCTGCAATACCTGCCTTCCAGGCGAAACCCAAAGCAGAAGCGGCGGAAGATACGATGTGCGGCACAAGGCTTCTCAGCTTGATGGAAAAAAATATTTGAGCATCGCTCAAGCGGAAAACTTTTCCCATCTCCACCAATTTTATATCGATATTCTCGGCGGCGTGGAGAGTGGCCGAATAAAGCATGGGCATAACCATCACGGCCGAGAGCACCAAAGGCAGAGTGGCACTTTTGAACCACATCATTGCAAGAATCGTGAAGGAAGCAACGGGGGCGGCTTTTAGCACGTTCACCGCAGGGGAAAGGATCTTGCCCACAACGGGCAGCAACCAGGCCGCAAGAGCCAAAGCCACACCCACGGCACAGCCGATGGCATAGCCTGCAACGATACGCCCGAAGGATGCAACAACAGCCTTCCAAAAATGGGAAGTGGCTCCCATTTCCCAAAGCGCCTCAGCCACCTTCAGCGGTGTGGGCAGCACGATTTCTTTTCCGATTATTTCGGCAGCCACCCACCAGGCAGCCACCCAGAACACCACCACTAAAAGGGCGGTGATAAATTTGTTTATCTTATTTCTTGTAGTAGAAATTATCATCAGGGATCTTCTCTCCGATAGATTTGGGATTGGCGGCATAGAGCACGTTGAAGTAGCCTGTAAGCTGAGTCTTCATATCGTTGCCTGTGATAAACACGATATTGCACCTGGGAATAGCTTTTTTGGCAATGGGCTCTGCACCGATTATCTTATGCTTCACACAAAGGGGAGCAACGGTTTCCACGTTTTCGCAGGCTTTAACAGATGCTTCGTATTCCTTCATAAAGCTGGCCACAGCCTTGGGAGAATTCTTAAGAAACTCATTTCTCACAGCCACACAGCCCATCATAAGGGCGCCCTCGCCGCCTGCTTTGGTCCATTCGTCGGTCATGCTGAGCACGGGCTTAACGTTGGCATTCTTGGTGGTTATCGTGGAAAGAAGCGGCTCGGGAACAAGGGCGATCTGAGCTTCTCCTGCAATCATTTTTGCCGAAAGCTCGGTGTTTTCGGCAAGGAAAACTATCTCCACGTCTTTATCGGGATCAATGCCGTTCTTTTCCAGCACGTAATCCAAAATAAACTCGGGATTAGAGCCCTGGCCTGTGGAATAGATTGTTTTTCCCCTAAGGGAGTTGATATCGGTGACGGCGCCCGTTGCATCTGCAATATAGAGCACGCCGAGAGTGTTCACGGCAAGCAGAGTGATATCGCCGCCCTTGGCATTGAAATTAGCGGCAAGATTTGTGGGCATAGCGGCTATATCCACATCGCCGTTCTTAAGCAGGGCAACAGTCTGCTCGGGGCCCGAAAGCAGCTGGAAGTTGTAGCTATATTCAGTAGCCTTATTAGCGGCATTCTCCATAAGGGAAGCCATACCCACACCGGTAGGTCCCTGAATAACTGCCACGTTTATAACGCTTGCATCCTTGCCATCTCCCGCAGGGGCAGAGGGCTTCTTGGTGCAACCGGCCAACGCCGCAAGGCAAAGGGCGGCCACCAGCACTAATGCAATTACTTTTGTGAATTTTCTGTTTTTCATTTTATATTTCCCCTTTCAGGTTATTTAATTATTATCCATTCGCCGGAGTTTCGGATAAGCTTGCCCGATGTTTCCAGCTCTTCAATGGCTCTGTAGAGCGACGTGCGCCCCATATTGAGCAGCCTTGCCAGCTTGCTCATATTTTCGGGGGGCAAAAGCCTTCCCTTCTCATCGGCCTTGCGGCAAAGATGTTCGTAAAGGGCAGACAAAGAACAATCGGCCGTGAAATTTTCTATTCTGGAATTTAGAAATCGCACTTTTTCCGACAAAAAATTGATATAGTTTTGTGCTACTCTAAAACTACAACCCATAAGCTCGGTAAGCTTTTCCTGGGAGACGTATATCACCCAAGATTCGGAGGCAGCAAGCAAGGTGCTCACGTATTCCCCGCCCCCAAAAAGGGATGCGGCACCAAACACATCAATCGGCTCCATATATCGCATGCTGGCACAATTACTGCCCGCCTTTATTTCCAACTTGCCTTTTACAAGCACTCCCAATCCGCAGCCGGACGTGGCAGGCGAACAGACTGTCTCGCCCTTGGAATACACTACGGGCTCTTCCAGTGATTCAAGAAAATCATTCGCGGTTGCTTCTTCTACCCCTTGCAGGAAAAAGAGCTCCTGCGCAAGCCGAGATTTAAGATTTTTATCCATATCTCACCGTTTTCTGTTCCATTTGGAACACTTTTTATTTATTGTAGCATTTGTTCACCTGTTTTTCAAGTCTTTTTATTCAATAATATTTGCAAAAATCGGCTAGTGAGTGTATTATAAAGAAAAACTTCATTTAATGTTTACATTTAACAGCATATTTATAAACATATCTCGGCTAAAATAAAAGCAAAGGTTTATCGGGAGGTCATTTCATGGACGAAAATAAAAACACCGAGCTTAACGGTTTTGATAGTGTTAGCAACGGTGCGGAAAAGACTGAGCATAGCTACACCACCGACAAGGGCAACTATGGCTATATCCAAGGCGGCGCCTACGGCGGAGACGGAAAATATCCCAAAACAGAGCCTGCAAAGCCTGCCAAAAACAAGGGCGGCGCTGCGGCAATAGCTGTTTGCACTGTTCTTTCTCTTATTCTCGGATCGGGTGCAGGCTTCGGCTCGGCTTATCTTTTCCTTAAGCAAAACACCCCTGCCCCCAATCCGGGCGATACCGTGAGCATACCCTCTTCTTATCAGGAGCATATAGATAAAACCATCACCATCACCGAGACCAGCGATTCGGTGATCAAGGCGGTTGCCGAAAAGGCGGGGCCTTGCGTTGTTGGTATTCGCACCACCACTTCGGTGAACAACTTCTTCGGTGGCTCCACCGAGCAGGCTTCGGGAGAAGGCAGCGGTGTTATCTACAAAAGCGACGGATACATCATCACCAACTACCACGTGATAGAAGGTGCTGTAAACAGCGCAAAATCCAGCATTGCCGTGTATCTTCCCAGCGATGCCACAACAGCCATCCCTGCCACCGTTGTGGGCTACAGTATTTCTTCGGATCTGGCCGTTGTTAAGATAAACGCCACAGGCCTGCCCGCCATAGAGCTTGCTGATTCGGATGAACTCTCGGTTGGCGAATATGCCATTGCCATAGGCAATCCCGGCGGATTGGAATTTATGGGTTCGGTTACTTTCGGCATTATAAGCGGTCTTAATCGCACGCTCACCGTGGAAGGCATCGGTGAGATGTCCCTTATCCAGACAGACGCCGCCATCAACCCCGGCAACTCGGGCGGAGCATTGGTGAACAGCAAGGGCGAACTCGTGGGTATCAACAGCAATAAGTTGGTCTCCACCAGCTACGAAGGTATGGGCTTTGCCATTCCTTCCAACACCGTTGTGGATATATGCGACAGCATTATTGCCAACGAAAACACCCCCACTCCCTACGTGGGAATCGTGCTCAGCACCACCTATGATGCAGCCACCCTTAAATATCTGGGCTATCCTGCAGGTGCTGTAGTGCAGAGCGTTGCCGAGGGAAGTCCCGCTCACGAATGCGGAATCCGCCGTGGCGATATCATCACAGAATTCGGCGGCAAGGAGATCGAATCCTATCAGGAATTCTCCGATATAGTTAATCAGTCTAAGCCGGGAGATATCGTAACAGTTCAGTTCTAC
>JAZRGE010000018.1:0-4359 GCA_045644025.1 Acutalibacteraceae bacterium
CAACCTGATATTTTCAAGGTGCCAAATCCTGCGGATTATCCGAAAGATGAGGTTTCACCCCACTTTCGAAGAGTGGGTTTTTTTATATATTAAGGAGGAATTTTTATGTCTCGTTATTTATTTACATCCGAATCTGTAACAGAAGGTCATCCCGATAAGATATGCGATTGCGTATCTGATGCCGTGTTGGATAGCATATTAGCAGTCGATCCTGCCGCAAGGGTAGCCTGCGAATGCTTCTGCACCACCGATTCGCTCACTATTATGGGAGAAATCACCACTTCTGCTCAGCTTGATTTTGAAAAAATTGCACGCGATACAATTATCGGCATCGGCTACGATAGGCCCGGCATTGGCTTTGATGGCAACACCTGCGACGTAGCTGTGAAACTAAAAAAACAGTCTCCCGATATTGCAATGGGCGTGGATACCGGCGGCGCAGGCGACCAAGGCCTTGTTTTCGGCTATGCCTGCAACGAAACAGAGGAGCTTATGCCCCTTGCTATTTCCCTTTCTCACAAAATGGCTAAACAGCTCACTAAGGTGAGAAAAGAAGGCGTTCTCCCCTATCTTCGTCCCGATGGTAAAACTCAGGTGACCGTTGAATATATTGATGGCAAACCTGCAAGAATAGAAGCTGTGGTCGTTTCTTCCCAGCACGATGATAACATTGAGATGGACGCTCTTCGTGCCGACATTATGAAATATATTATCAGAGAGATAATCCCCGCCAATCTTCTCGATGACGATACAAAGATCTATATCAATCCCACCGGCCGCTTTGTTGTCGGTGGTCCCGATGGTGATACCGGTCTTACAGGCCGCAAAATTATCGTTGATACCTACGGTGGCTATGCTCGCCACGGCGGCGGCGCCTTCTCCGGCAAAGATCCCACAAAGGTAGACCGTTCTGCCGCCTATGCCGCAAGATACATAGCCAAGAACGTTGTAGCCGCTGGCCTTGCCGAAAAATGCGAGATTCAGGTTGCCTATGCTATCGGTGTTGCCGAGCCTGTTTCCGTGCTTGTTGACACATTCGGCACAGGCAAATATTCCGATGAGGAAATTTCCAATGCAGTTGCTAAGGTTTTTGATCTTCGTCCCCTTTCAATAATTTCCACCCTTGATCTCAGAAAGCCTATCTACAGAGATCTTGCAGCCTATGGTCATATGGGACGTGAAGAACTGAATATATCTTTTGAAAAGACCGACAAAGCGGATGCTCTTATTACCGCATTAAATTAACCCGTTTACCTCGAAGGAGTCCTTTTGAATGTATAAAATTCTTGAAAAGAAAGAATTAAATACAAATGTTATTTCTCTAAAAATATCTGCACCCTTTATTGCAAATAAAGTGAAGGCGGGTCAGTTTGTTGTTGTCCGAATAGATGAAAAGGGAGAAAGAATTCCCCTCACTATTGCCGATTTCAGCAAAGAAGAAGGCAGCATCACTCTTATTATCCAGATTGTTGGCCGCACCACCACCCTGCTTGCCGCTTTGAACGAAGGAGATCATATCCTAAACGTGGCGGGCCCCTTGGGCTGCCCTACAGAATTCGGCACTCCCAAAAAAGCTATTGTTATCGGTGGCGGCGTGGGCTGTGCTATTGCTTATCCTCAGGCAAAGGCCCTTAAAGAGCATGGTGCAAGTGTGGATATTGTTGCAGGTTTTCGCAATAAGGATATTGTGATATTAGAAGATGAAATGCGCTCAATGGCCGATAATCTCTATATCACTACCGACGACGGCTCCTACGGTGAAAAAGGCTTGGTAACCGATGTGCTGAAAAAGCTTGCCAAAGAAACCGACTACGATCTTTGCGTGGCCATCGGTCCTATTCCAATGATGAAATTCGTTTCTTTAGCCACAAAAGAGCTGGGCATCAAGACTATTGTGAGCCTTAATCCCATTATGATAGACGGCACAGGTATGTGCGGCGGTTGCAGAGTATCTGTTGGCGGCAAAATAAAATTTGCCTGCGTGGATGGCCCTGATTTCGATGGCCACCTTGTTGATTTTGATGAGCTTATGCACAGAAACAAAGCATATGCCGATTTCGAAGCACACGACAGAGCTCACACCTGCAGATTGGAGGGGCGCATAAATGGCTGATATCAAAAGAAACGCTATGCCCCAGCAGCCTGCAGAAATAAGGCGCAACAATTTTTCCGAAGTAGCTCTCGGCTACACCGAAGATATGGCTGTTGCCGAAGCTCATAGATGCTTAAATTGCAAAAATAAGCCCTGCACAAGCGGCTGCCCCGTGGGTGTGAAAATACCCGAGTTTATAGAAAAAGTGGCTGAAAAAGATTTTTCGGCCGCATACAACGTGCTTAAAAGTTGCAACTTTTTGCCCGCGATTTGCGGCAGAGTGTGCCCCCAGGAAAATCAATGCGAAGGAAAATGTGTTCGCGGAATCAAAGGTGAGCCCGTTGCAATAGGCAACCTTGAACGATTTGTTGCCGATTATAATATGGAGCACAGCGATAAAGTCCAAGCCGAAAAAATTAAAAAGATCGGCAATAAGGTTGCTGTGGTAGGTTCCGGACCTGCCGGTCTCACCTGCGCAGGTGAGCTGGCAAAATTGGGAGTGGATGTAACTATTTTCGAAGCATTTCACACACCGGGCGGCGTTTTGGCTTATGGTATCCCCGAATTCAGATTGCCCAAAAGCATTGTTAGCACCGAGATCGAAGAGCTTAAAAATTCAGGTGTAGAAATACTCACCGATATGGTTATCGGCCGCGTGCTCTCAATTGATGAAATAATTGAAATGGGCTACGACGCGGTATTCATCGGCACGGGAGCAGGTCTCCCCCGCTTTATGGGCATTCCCGGAGAATCGCTTATGGGTGTTTATTCTGCCAATGAGTTTCTCACACGCAACAATTTAATGAAGGCATATCTTGATGATTACGACACGCCTATTCAGCACGGTAAAAACGTGGCGGTGCTTGGCGGCGGCAACGTAGCAATGGACGCTGCAAGGTGCGCTTTGCGCCTTGGTGCTGAAAAAGTTTATATAATTTATCGCAGATCCATGGATGAACTTCCTGCCAGAAGAGAAGAAGTGCTTCACGCTAAGGAAGAAGGCGTTGAATTTATGCTTCTTGCTTCTCCTGTGGAGATTATTGGCGATAGCGAAGATAAAGTTTGCGGAATCAAGTGCCGCAAAATGGAGCTTGGCGAGCCTGATGAAAGCGGCCGTCGCAGCCCCATAGAAATTGAAGGTTCGGATTTTATGCTGGATGTTGATTGTGTGATTTCCGCAATCGGCACATCTCCCAATCCGCTTATTAAGAAAACAACATCCGATATTGAAACAAACAAAAAAGGTTGCCTTGTTGTGAATGAAGAAATGCAAACCAGCAAGCAAAACGTTTGGGCAGGCGGCGATGCTGCCACAGGTTCGGCCACGGTTATTCTTGCAATGGGTGCGGGAAAAACTGCAGCACGCTCTATCTACGAGCATTTAACTGCCGAGAAAGGCTGGGTGCTTTGATATGGAATACTTATCTAAAAGCACCGCTGAAACATATAATATAGGCAAAGAAATTGCACAGATCGCAAAGGGCGGAAACGTTGTTGCTCTCTTTGGCGGAATGGGAGCAGGAAAAACCTGCCTAACCACCGGCATTGCTAAGGCTCTGGGATATGATGGCGAAGTATCGTCCCCCACGTTTGCCGTTGTTAACGAATATATTGGCGGAGATCTGTCCATTGCCCATTTCGATATGTATCGTGTGAACGATTGGAACGATCTGTATTCCACAGGATTCTTTGATTATATGGATCAGGGATATTTGCTAATTGTTGAATGGAGCGAGAATATAGAATCTGCTCTGGATGAAAGCGCAATTAAAGTTCACCTGGAATATATTGATGATTCCACAAGGAAAATAACCATCGAAAAGAGTTGATAAAATGCTGATTTTAGGAATCGAATGCTCCGCAACGGCCGCTTCCTGCGCCATAATTAAGGATGGCACAATTATTGCAAAAGCGTTCACCAACGTGAAGCTCACCCATTCCGAGACCCTTTTGCCAATGGTTGAAAATATGCTTAATTCTTCAAAGCTCACAGTTTCGGATATTGATTGCTTCGCTATATCTCATGGGCCGGGTTCCTTCACAGGTATAAGAATCGGTATTAGTGCAATCAAAGGTTTGGCCGCAGCTGAGAATAAACCCTGCATCGGAGTTTCCACTCTGGAAGCTATGGCATATATGCACAAAGAAAGCGATGGCATAATTTGTGCACTTATGGACGCAAGATGCAATCAGTTTTATAACGCCTTATTTAAGGCTGAAAACGGCTCAATCACCAGGCTATGCGAAGATCGCGCCCTTCTATTTGT
>JAZRGE010000019.1:0-20378 GCA_045644025.1 Acutalibacteraceae bacterium
ATATTTCAGCCGCAGCGGATAAAATCCACTGCGGCATTTTTATACATAAAAAACTGCCCGTGTTCGTCTTTTATTATACACGATGAGTCTTACCCGTGAATAACAAAAAACGCTTCATAGCAAAGATTAGCCGCAACAGATTAATTCTATTGCGGCTATAATTATATAATGCAAGGCATAAAAAGGCGCCCCGAAGGGCGCCTTTAATTCATTCGGTATTAAGATTATTCTGCAACAACCTTAAGGCCTTTTTTGATAGAAACTGTAGCAACGAATGCTGCAGCAATCAGCAGAGCGATAGCAACGGGAGTGTGATCCTCAACACCGGTGATGGGGCCTGTGCCGTCGTTATCAGTCATGAAGTTGCATCTGGAGAACACAAGGGTGTTGTTCCTGGATGTTACTTCGAAGATATAGAGGGAGAGGGAAACGCCTTCTTCCCACTTAGACATCTGCTTTCCGGTGGGCTTAGCGGGAATGTTGTCGCCGCCGCCGTTGAAGCACTCAAAGGGAAGCACAACTGTGCCCTTGAAGCCTGCAGGAATATCGAAACGCTCGCCTGCGCAAACCTTTTCGATGTAGTCGCTGCCATCGGCAGGAATCAAGTAGTAGATTCCGTTACCGCCGGTGTTTCTGTAGCCGGATTCGCCAACCTTACCAAGAGTACCACGCAAAGAAATCTTAGAAGCAACCTTGGAGGCATCAACTGTGAAGGAGAATGCCTTATCGGTGGAATAAGCTCTGTACTCAGAAGAGAAGCTGATAGCAGTGGTCTTATCGGTGGATTTACCGAACTTAACCTTCATTCTGCTGCCGGAGAAGGAGATGTTATCAGCAGCAGTAATGGTATCCCAACAACCAACTGTACCAACATTGTTGCCCTTATCGAAGAGAAGCTCTCCGTTGCGGAAGTTGGTGAAGGTGTGGCTATACATATAGGGGAACGGAGCCTGGGGAGGAATGTTCCAGCTGCCATCAGCAGTGGTGTAGCCAATATCATCAATGTAAATAGGATTGGTATTGGTGTCGGAGAACTGGAAGCGAATAGTCTCAACAGTCTTGTTTACACGATCAGCAACCTTGAAATCGTAGCCCTCGGAATAATCTGCAGAGCCTTCGGGAATTTCAAATGCCTCAAGGGGTACGAAGTAGGTACCGGACTTGCCGCCGAATACTGTCATCCAAGAAGACCACTGGCCGCTACCGCCGATAGTTTTCTCTTCAAATTCGGATTCGGGCTTGCCATCCTCGAGGAAGTAATAGGTATTGCCATACCAGATCTGGTTGCCCTTAGGTCCGCTCACGAAGGAAAGACGAAGCATAGTGTTCTCGGTATCCTTTGTGGCATCGATATGGAATGTGATACCGTTGGCATCGGGAACGTACTTATTGTTGTTGTCGGGGAGCTTAACGTTGGCATAGTTCTGAGTGCCGAGACGGATCATCTCAATGGACTTATCAGTATCACCAACGAGCTTGAAGGAAGGCTCAACGCCTTCGTTGTTGTGCTGCCAGGTGGAAACAACAGAAGTATCCTTCTGGCCATCGAAGCCCTCGCAGATGTTTGCTATCTTCAAGGGAAGCTCACGGGGAGCTTCGGGCTCGCCGATAGAAGCAAAGCAAAGGTTATCAATAATAAGGGAACCGCCGGCAACAAAGCCAGGCTCAAACATCTTAAAGATGCTGAGATAGGTGCTGCCGTAGTTGGGGTTATCCATAACCCACTCGGTCTGCAGCCAATCATCGCTGAAGGAAGTCCACTGAGCGCCGGTGTATGCGTAGTCGTAACCGGAAACAGCAGCAGTAGTATCGTTGAAGCCCTCTTCGGGGAAGTAGTAGTAACCCTTCTTGCCGGTGAAAATATTGATATAAGCTTCACCGTTGTTTGCAGCGGTGGGGTTCTTGATGGTTTCAAGAACAGCGCCTTCCTCATCGGAGAGGAAGTAGTAGTTGTAGCCTGCTGCATAGTAGCGGATAGCATCGGAACGGGTAGATGTACCGATGAGCACCTTCAGGTAATCATCCTCCTCGGTGGAGGGATCATTAGCAAAGCCTGTGGCATCAATATAGATACCAATAGCATTTGCGCCCTTGTGGGGAACGCCTTTTCTATATACATAAACAGCGTTCTGGGTATAAGAAGCATTAGCAGAATTATAGGAAACCTTAATAGCACCATCTGTAGCGCCATCTGCAAGCACGTAGTTTATATCAAATTCGGGTGTGCCGGACTGAGCATAAGCATCAAGATTGTTGCTTGCACCGGGATCGGATGTTGCATAGCCATCACCCTTAAGCAGAGTGCTTCCGCTTGCAGGGAAATTGTTAACGATGTTCTGCCTGTTAACAACATACTGAGGAAGAATCTCTTCGGGCTGCTTCTCGCCGATTGTGGCATAGCAAAGATTATCAGCAACAAAGAACTCGCCTTCCTCGATTCCATCAGCCTTAATCTGATAGAAGGTGAAGTAGGTGTTGCCAAAGTTGTTGTTGTCCATCAACCAATCGATTCTTGCATAATCGCAATCGAAAGAATCCCACTGAAGATCGAATCTCTCTTCGTTGGCATTAAGTTCACTGTTCCATTTCCAGTAGGAGTATGCAAAATCATAGCCGGATTTCTCAACAGTTGTGTTCTGGAAACCTTCATCAAGGAAGAAGTAGGTACCGGAAACGCCTGCCTTAAGAGCTACATAAGCTTCGCCGTGGCTGGCAGCGGTGGGAACAGTAAGAGTCTCCAGCTCGGCGCCTTCAGCATCGGCAAGGAAGTAGTAATCAAAGCCGGCTGCATACTGACGACCTGCACAGTTGCGGAGCATGAAGCCGATTCTGGTGTAGAAATAATCATCATCAGCGGTAGCGGGATCGTTGGCAATACCGGTGGCATCTACATGGATACCAACAGCGTTGGCACCAACATGAGGAACAGCCTTAAGATATGCACGAACGTTGTTATCGCCGTTCTTACCGTTGGTGGGATCATAAACCACCTTCATTGCACCATTAGATGCACCGCTATCGATAAGATATTCGGTAACAAACTTGCCATCATAGGCAGCATAGGCAGCAAAATCATTATTTGCGCCGGGATCGGATGTGCCCCAAGTAGGCCAATAAGTGCCTGCATCCGCGGGGAATTTGTTGGCATCTGTCTTCTTGATCACATCGAGCTGAACAGGAGTAGACTCCAAATCCGACTCGCCTTCAGCAGCTACCATAAAGCCCAGGGGCATAGCAGCAGCCAGAACAAGCACAGCCAACAAAAGGGACAAAATGCGCTTTTTCATAGGATTTACCTCCGTAGAATAGATTCTCGGAACAATTACCGAGTGTAAATTGCATATAAATGCAATATTTTTACATAATAGATTTTAATATAAAAGTATATGCTTTGTCAATGATAATTTTAATAATTTATGAACTAATTTTATGATTATTTTACATTATTTAGTCATATTGCACAAACATGGTGCATTATTTTTGTGTCAATCGTTTTTTACTGCTTTCTAAAGCAAAAAAAGAGCCGCTTTGAATAATCAAAACGACTCTTTCGGAAGAACAATTAATTATGCCTCTTCCTTCATTTTTGCGAAGCACTCGCTGCAATATACAGGCCTATCATCGCGGGGAAGGAAGGGGATCCTTGCGGTACCGCCGCACTTAGCACAAGTGGCTTCGTGCATTTCCCTGTTTGCTCTGCTTGCGTTCTTGCGTGCATCACGGCAGTTCTTGCAGCGCTGGGGCTCATTTACGAAACCCTTGGACTCATAGAACTCCTGCTCGCCTGCGGTGAAAACGAATTCTGCGCCACAGTCTTTGCACACTAAGGTCTTGTCTTCAAACATCTCTTGCTACCTCTCTTGATTTTTTGTTTGCCCCGGACGGAATCGCACCGACATCTTGGAAACCCAACGCTCTGCGTATTTAAGCTACAGGGACATATATGGCAACGGCATGGCCGATTGCTATTTTTTTAATTTGCGACGGATTCGCTGCAACGCATTATCTACCGATTTTTCGGGAATGCCAAGCATTTGCGAGATCTCGCCATAATTGCATCCCGAAATAAAGGCATTAAGCACCTTGATTTCTAAAGTGGAAAGCTCACTATCAGCCTTGCGGCGAAAACGATTAAACTCTTCCTTAGCAATAAGGCTTTCTTCGGGATCCACGGCACAAAGCTTTGCTTCGGCCAGATGGGGAGCATCCTCCAGATTGGAGATCTTGGCGGCAGGTATTCTCCTTTGCCGCGAAGAAGCTCTAAGCACGGCCACCATCATCCTATCCACACACAAACGTGCAAAAGCAGAAAACGGTGTGCCGCAGGATGAATTGAAGGAACCGATGGCACCATAAAGGCCTATCATACCCTCTTGAAACATATCATCGTATTCAAAAGCTGATGATGTGAAAACCGATGCCCTGGACTTTACCAAAGGAATATATCTTGTGAGAAGCTCTGTGGTGGCAGATTCATCTCCCCCAAGGGCAAGCGAAACCAGCTCGCAATCCTCTTTGCCACGATAAATTCCATTATTTTCCATTTGTTGGCCCCAATAATTATAATAATGCTTTTGTTAGTTTACACTATATTTTTCAACTTGTCAATAACATTTATTACATTTTTCACAAAATCTCCAAGATTGTTCTTATCAATACTTTAAGTTGACACTTTAACAAAAAAGGGGTATTATATAAACAAACATTAAGGAGGTCAATTATGAACACTCAGCAACTTTATGAGCTTTGGCTTAAATCGGCTGTTGCCGATAAGGACCTTATCCCTGAGCTGGAAGCAGCCAAGGGAAACGACGATGATATTTATGATAGATTCTACAAAGAACTTGAATTCGGCACCGGCGGTCTTCGCGGTGTAATTGGTGCAGGCACCAATCGAATGAACGTATATACCGTTGGCAAAGCTACTCAGGGCTTCGCAAACTATATTAATAAGAAGTATACAGACGCAACCGTTGCCATCGGCTACGACAGCCGCATTAAATCCGATGTGTTTGCCCGCACCGCTGCAGGCATCTTTGCTGCCAACGGAATTAAAGTCTATATCTTCCCCGAACTTATGCCCACACCCGTACTTTCTTTTGCCGTGCGTTATCTTAAAGCACAAGCAGGTGTTGTTGTAACAGCTAGCCACAACCCCGCCGTGTACAACGGCTATAAGGCCTACGGCAGCGACGGTGCTCAGCTCAATCTGGACGACAGTGTAGCCGTGCTTGATGAAATCGGCAAGGTTGATATGTTCGGCGGAATTAAATCAATTGATTTTGAAGAGGGCATCAAATCCGGCAAAATCGAATATATTGGCGACGAACTCGTGGATGCATATATGGCAGCCATCAAAGCTTGCTCTATCGCAAAAATTGCAGATGATAGCTTTTCTGTTATCTACACTCCCCTTCACGGTGCCGGCAATAAGCCCGTGCGCCGCATTCTTAAGGAAACAGGCATTAAGAACGTAACCGTTGTTCCCGAACAAGAACTGCCCAACGGCAACTTCCCCACTGCCCCCTATCCCAACCCTGAAATCCGCCAGGCATTCGAGTGTGCCCTTAAAATAGCCGAGACCAACAAGGCAGATATTCTCCTTGCCACCGATCCCGATAGCGATCGCGTTGGTATTGCCGTGCTTACCAACGGTGAATATGAGTTACTCACAGGCAATCAGGTGGGTGTTCTGCTTTTCCATTACATTTTGGATCAGAAAAAGAAGAACGGTACCCTTCCTGCCGATCCCGTTGCCGTGAAGACTATCGTTTCCACCGATATGTGTTTCCGCATTGCCGAGGATTACGGCTGCGAACTGAGAGAAGTTCTCACCGGATTTAAGTTTATTGGCGAGCAGATCTCCGGTCTGGCAGATATCGGCCGCACCGATCGCTTTATTATCGGCTACGAAGAAAGCTACGGCTATCTTGTGGGTGATTATGCACGTGATAAAGATGCTGTTGTGGCTTCTATGCTTATCTGCGAGATGGGCGCTTTCTACAAAGCTCAGAGCAAGACCCTTGTGGATGTGCTCAACGAACTTTACGATAAGTATGGCTACTATTACAATTCCCAGGTAAGTTTCACCTGCCCCGGTGCCGATGGTATGAAGCAGATGGAAGCTATCATGGAGATGCTTCGCAGCACTCCGCCCAAAGCCATTGCAGGGCTTAACGTTAACGCCGTTTATGATTACAAACTCTCCATTGCTAAAGAAATCTCTTCGGGCAAGACCGAGAAGATCGATCTCCCCTCTTCCAACGTTATTTCCTTCCATCTGGATGGCGGTGCATCGGTAATCGTTCGCCCCTCGGGCACCGAGCCCAAGATAAAGATCTATCTTGCATCGGTTGGCAGCAGCATGGTCGATTCGGAAAGCCGAGCCATAGCACTCAAAGACGATATCAGCAAGATCATGGGCTTTTGAAAATAGGTAAAAGAAAAAGGCAGGTCGCCAAGCGACCTGCCTTTTATTTTGATTGGATTAGAACTTAAGAGCAATAAAGTTTGCAGCAATAACAAGCACAAAGAAAACGATTGCGATAACCTTAGTCCATTTAGCAAGGAAAGCTTCAAAGGTGCGAGCCTTGTTCTTGGAAAGGAAAGTCTCTGCGCCGCCGGAAATAGCACCGGAAATACCTGCCCTTCTGCCCTCCTGGAGAAGAACAACACCGATGATAACAATGGAAACCAGCATAACTGCTACGCCGATAACAACATCCCAAACATTCATAATATAATAAACCTCCGTTAAATAATCACGCGTAAAAAGATAATATCACACCAAGACACACATTGCAAGCCTTTTTTTCAAAATTATTCAAGCTCGAATGCGCCTGTGTAGAGCTGATAATATGTGCCCTTTTGTGCTATCAGATCGTCGTGATTGCCGCGCTCAATGATTCGGCCGTGATCCAGCACCATAATCACATCGGAATTTTTAACCGTAGAAAGCCTATGGGCTATAACAAACACCGTGCGGCCTTCCATCAGTTTATCCATACCGGCCTGAACTATGGCTTCGGTTCTTGTATCGATAGAGGAAGTGGCTTCATCCAATATCATAACTGGCGGATCAGCCACTGCAGCCCTTGCAATAGCAATCAGCTGGCGCTGACCCTGAGAAAGATTAGAACCGTTGTTATTAAGCTGTGTATCGTATCCTTCGGGCAGGCGGCAAATAAAATCATGTGCGCCAGCCAACTTAGCGGCGGCAATACATTCCTCATCGGTAGCCTTCAGCTTGCCGTAGCGAATATTATCCATCACGCTACCGGTGAAGAGATTAGTCTCCTGCAAAACAATTCCAAGAGAATTTCTAAGATCGGATTTGCGAATCTTATTTATATTTATTCCGTCGTATCTTATCTTGCCATCTGCGATATCATAGAATCGATTGAGCAGATTGGTGATCGTAGTCTTTCCTGCACCCGTGGCACCAACAAAGGCTACCTTCTGGCCGGGCCTTGCATAAAGCGAAATATCGTGAAGCACCGGCTTTTCTTCTTCATAGGCAAAATCAACGTTTACCAGATGTACGTCGCCTTGAAGCAGAGTGTAGGTGGTGGTGCCATCGGAATGGGGATGTTTCCATGCCCATTTGCCTGTGTGCTCAGCACTCTCGGTAATATTGCCGTCCTTATCCACAACAGCATTCACTAAAGTGACGTATCCTTCATCGGTCTCGGGTTGCTGATCCATAAGAGCAAACATTCTCTTAGCACCGGCCAATCCCATAGCAATGGAATTTATCTGCTGGGAAACCTGATTGATATTGCCTGTGAACTGCTTAGTCATATTAAGGAAAGGAATCACCATATCAATTGTAAACACCAAGCCTGCAGTGCTGAAAAGGCCACGAATGCTGACGTTGGGGCAATTTGTTACAATAAACAGACCGCCAACAACAGCAATAAGAACATAGAGAATGTTACCTATGTTCATTATTATGGGGCCAAGGCAGTTGGCATAAGCGTGGGCACGATAGCCATCCTCAAAAAGTTCGTTGTTTATCTTATCAAAATCGGCTTCCGATTCCTTTTCGTGGCAAAAGACTTTAACAACCTTTTGGCCGTTCATTATTTCTTGAATATAGCCCTCGGTTTTGCCAACAGACTTCTGCTGGCGAATAAAGAACTTTGCCGAGCCACCACCGATCTTTTTGGTAACAAACATCATAGCCAGCACACCAAGGAAAACAATAGCTGTCATCAGCACGCTGTACCAAAGCATAATACCGGTAACCGTGACAACAATTATAACCGCCTGGAGCAGGCTGGGAAGAGATTGAGAAACAAGCTGGCGCAATGTATCGATATCGTTGGTATAGCGGCTCATAATATCGCCGTGTTTGTTGGTATCGAAATACTTTATAGGCAGGCTCTGCATATCGCGGAACATTTTGCAACGCATCTTGCTCAAAAAGCCCTGTGTAATAAAGGCCATAAGCTGGGTCTGCAAAGTGATAAGAACAATAGAAACAACATACAAAGCGATAAGAATACCAACAAGGGGCACAATCTCCCCTGCTGCGGCAGCCCAATCGGTGTTGCCCGCTTCAACGTATTTTGTTATCACCGCAAAAACTCTCTGTGTGAACAAAGAAGGTATCGCGTTCACACCGGCAGCAAAAGCAATACAAAACGCCGCGATCGGAATAAGAACGGGATAGGAACGGAAAAGCAATCCAAGCACCCTCTTGAGAGCACTTACATCCATCTTCTGCCCGCGAGGACCGGGCGCTCTGCCCATAGGTTTATTCATTGCTCTCACCTCCGCCTATCTGCTGAGCATAAACTTCCTTATATATTTCGCTACACTTCAGCAATTCGTCGTGAGTGCCTATATTGGCAATCTTGCCGTTGTCCATCACAATAATCATATCAGCATCCTGCACCGAGGTAATACGCTGAGCGATGATTATTTTAGTTGTCTCGGGGATATAATTCTTGAAGCCGTTGCGGATAAGCTTATCGGTCTTTGTATCCACAGCACTGGTGGAATCATCCAAAATAAGGATCTTAGGCTTTTTGAGCAACGCTCTTGCAATACAAAGCCTCTGCCTCTGGCCACCCGAAACGTTTGTGCCGCCCTGCTCAATATAAGTATCGTATCCATCGGGGAATGTCTGCACGAATTCGTGAGCCTGTGCAAGCTTGCAGGCTTCTATAATTTCTTCATCAGATGCATCCTTGTTGCCCCAGCGGAGATTCTCTTTTATAGTGCCCGAAAAAAGCAGATTTTTCTGCAGCACCATAGCCACGGCATTTCGGAGAGAATCCAGATCGTAGGACTGCACGTCCCTTCCGCCCACAAGCACCGTGCCACGGCTGGCATCGTAAAGCCTGGGAATAAGTTGCACCAACGTAGTCTTACTGGAGCCGGTACCGCCGATTATACCCACCGTGGATCCGGAAGGAATCTTCACGTTTATACCCTCGAGAGCAAACTGAGCGGCACTATTAGAATACTTAAAGCTAACGTTGCTGAATTCAATTGAGCCATCTGCAACCACAAACTCAGGATTTTCGGGATTCACAAGGCTGGGCTCCTCATCAAGCACCTCACAAATACGCTTTGCAGCCTCGGCCGACATAGTGAGCATAACGTATATCATAGAAAGGGCCATAAGTTGCATGAGTATCTGCATGCCATAGGTAAGCATGGCTGTCATTTCGCCAACACCGATATAGCTACCGCCGCTTTCTATAACAAGGCGGGAACCAACCAGCATAACAAATATCATATTGATATAAACGCAGAACTGCATCAAAGGAGAATTGAGCGCTACTATTCGTTCGGCTTTTGTGAAATCGTTCCGAATATTTTCGGCTGCCGAATTAAATTTCTCTATTTCATATTCTTCGCGAGAAAACCCCTTCACAACGCGCATAGCTCGCACGTTTTCTTCGATAGATTCGTTAAGCCTATCGTATTTCTTAAAAACGCGGCGGAAAGCAGGCATAGCATTTCTTGCAACCATAATAAGGCCAAAAGCCAGAATAGGAATAATGATCACAAAGCTGGTGGCCAAAGCACCGCCCATAATATAGGCCATTATCACAGAAAAAATAAGCATCATCGGAGCGCGAACGGCAATACGGATTATCATCATAAAAGCCATCTGCACATTGTTTATGTCGGTAGTCATTCTCGTGACAAGCGACGACGATGAGAATTTATCGATATTATGGAACGAAAACTTCTGCACTTTATAGAACACATCGCGGCGAAGATTCTTGGCAAATCCGGCCGAAGCCTTGGCGCATGTGAAACCTGCAATACCACCGCAGCAAAGCGACACAACAGCCATAACCACAAGAGCAGCGCCCACAGAGAGCACGTTGCCTATACTTGCGCCGATTTCCAGTTTATTCACAAGATTGGCTGTGATAAAAGGGATAAGACATTCTATTACCGCCTCGGCAATAATAAACACAAGCGTGAGAATGCTGGGCAGCTTATATTCCCGAACACACCCGGCAAGTTTTTTTATCATACATATCCCTCCTAAATCATATTGTTTCAACCCTTTAATTTTAAGTCTTATAAGATAATATGTCAAGCAATTAAATGTGAACAAATATTGAAAATTGCCCTAATTATAAACTTTACAAAAGCTGAGCAATATGATAATATATCTGCAGAAAAATTTGAGAGGATGAACCCCTTGGAATATAAAGCCCGCATAATGGACGAGGATCAGATTCGCCGCTCTCTGGCACGAATCACTCACGAGATAATAGAGAAAAACCGCGGAGCAGAGCACATCTGCCTTTTAGGTGTTAAAACACGCGGTGTGCCTCTGGCAAAAATGCTTGCCGAGAACATAAAAAAGTTTGAAGGCATAGATGTTCCCGTGGGCGATATTGATATCACCAGATTTAGAGACGATTTGAACGGCCACTTCCCTGCTGAATCAAGCGAATGCAACATCCCCTGCGATGTGCGAGATTACAATATTATCATTGTAGACGACGTTATGTTCACAGGTCGCACTTGCCGCGCTGCTATAGAAGCCGTTTTCAACCATGGGCGTGCCCACTCCATTCAGCTTGCCGTGCTGGTGGACAGAGGCCATAGAGAGCTTCCCATTAGGGCAGATTTCGTGGGCAAGAACATTCCCACCGCCAAAAACGAAAAGGTGGCTGTTCACCTCGACGAGACAGACGGCGAATGCTTTGTGGCAATATACAACGCTTAAATTCAAAGCGGAGATTATCTCTCCGCTTTTATTATAAAAGAAACGCTATTCACACTCAAACACTTGGAGGTAGCCCAATGAAAATATTTATTAAGGAGCTAAAGTCGCTTAAGCCGGCGCGTTTTCTGGCTCTCACGCTCGCAGGAATCATCAACGCCTTTGGAGTTGTATGCTTTCTCACTCCTGTGAAGCTATACGACAGCGGCATTTCGGGCACATCAATGCTTTTAGCACAGATCACACCCGAATGGCTCACCCTTTCAATCTTTCTTGTGCTTCTAAACATACCCCTTTTTATAATAGGCTTCAAAAAGCAGGGATTGGTCTTCACCATATATTCCATCTATGCAGTAATCATCTATTCTTTAGTCGCCTGGCTCATAACCGATGTACTTCCCATAGACGTAAACCTTGCTTCCCCGCTTGCAGGAACCGACCTTCTTCTCTGTGCACTTTTCGGCGGCCTTATATCGGGTGTTGGCAGCGGACTTGTGATTCGTAACGGCGGGGCAATCGATGGCATTGAAGTAATGGCTGTAATATTCGCAAAGCGCATAGGAATCACCGTGGGCACCTTTGTTATGTGCTTCAATATTATCCTTTATATATTGGCGGGGCTTATAATTAACAGCTGGATACTGCCCCTTTATTCAATAGTAGCCTATGCTATGGCTCTTAAAACCGTGGACTTTATTGTGGAAGGTATTGATCGCGCCAAATGTGCAATGATCATCACCACACAGCCAGATGAAATCTGCACAGCGCTTATGGATACTTTTGAAACCGGTGCCACCAAAATAGACGTGGTGGGTGGATATTCCAATCAGCCAAAGACTATGGTGTACTTTATTATCAACCGATTCCAGGTTATACGGCTTAAGGAAATGGTGCACGAAATTGATCCCACAGCATATATAACCATAAACGAGGTTGCCGATGTGTTCTCGGTGAATCAAGGAAAATAACAAAATAAACGCTTGCCGAACGGCAAGCGTTTTCTTATGCATTGTTCCTGCGGTGCAGAATTTTATTATATATTATCAGTCCAACAATACTCACAGCACCTGTGGCGGCATATAGCAGAACGGCCGCAAGATAATCCTTTTCGCCCAAGAGATGGCCGCCTATCGTGGAAGAGATCACCGACGGAAGCCTTGCTATAAGCGAGATGATCAAAAAACTTCCAAGTTTTATATCGGTGAGCCCCACAAAATATGTAATAAGATCCTTAGGCGTGCCCGGAATTAAAAAGAGCAAAAAAATAAGATTATTTCGCTTTTTATCCGTATTGATAAACCGCAAGGAATTAATCCTTTCGCGCGGAATAAACAACTCTGCAAAACGCACTCCAAAAGAACGCACAAGGCTGAATATCACAGTTGAACCGATAGCCACACCCACGTAGCATATGGCCGTGCCAAAAACTGGGCCAAAGGCATAGCCTGCGGCTGTTTCCAACACTTCTCCGGGAATAAGCGCCACAAACACCTGCAAGACCTGAAGAAGAAGCAAAACAAGCCAGCTAAACGGGCCAAAGGAACGGATATATTCCCTAAAGCCTTCGCGGGAGAAGGATGTGAGCCAACTACCCACAAGCCAGGTGGCAAGCAGCGCCAATGCCACTACAACCAAAAGCGATACAACAGATATTATCTTGCGTGCTTTGGCGTCCCTCACCCCTATTCCCCCAATTCTTTTTTATATTTCTTTCACGGTGTCTTCTAAATCTCTATAAAGCGTGTGGCGCTCGGATGGTCCACAATCTTCGGCAGCATATCCTATAGGCAGAAGAGCGCAAACGCACACATCGGAAGGCAAGCCAAAGCCGGCCTTTACCTGCTCGCTATCAAACATACCAACCCAGCAGGAACCTACGCCCAGATCGGCCGCTTCCAGCATCATATGGGTGCAGACTATTGCGCTGTCTATCTCCCCTGCTCGCCTGCCTTCGGTAAACGTGCTCTTCCAATCTCTGTTAGTATCGTATGCAACAACAAGCACCGTGGGTGCACCATAAATGCAAGGGCTGAGAGTATTGATTTTTTCCAGCGCTTCCCTGCTTTTCACAACGTATATTTTCTGCGGCTGCTGATTTTTGGCGGTGGTCGCAACCCTACCTGCCTCAATTATTTTCTCCAGCTTTTCCGCCTCAACAGGCTTATCGGAAAACTTGCGTACAGAAAACCTTTTTTTAGCCAATTCCAAAAAATCCATTTATTGCACTCCTTTTGAAAACACGGCTTGGAACAAAACGTTTCAAGCCGTGATAAATTTCAAATATTATTCCCACTCGATTGTGCCGATCGGCTTAGGTGTGAGATCATAAAGCACGCGATTAATACCTTCCACTTCGTGGGTGATGCGGTCGGTAATCTTGGCAAGCACATCATAAGGAATCTGCTCTATAGTGGCGCTCATAGCATCGGTTGTGTTCACAGCGCGAATAATCGCAGGCCAGCCTTCGTAGCGGCTTTCATCCTTCACGCCAACGCTCTTGATATCGGGAACGACCACAAAATACTGCCAAACCTTTTCGGCAAGGCCGCAGTTATCAAATTCCTCCCTAAGGATAGCATCGGCTTCGCGCAGGGCATGGAGCCTATCACGAGTGATAGCGCCAAGGCAGCGCACACCAAGGCCGGGGCCCGGGAAGGGCTGACGATAAACCATACCATGGGGCAGACCAAGTGCTTCGCCCACAACACGAACCTCATCCTTAAACAGAAGCTTAATGGGCTCCACAAGCTCAAACTGAAGATCTTCGGGCAGGCCGCCAACATTGTGATGCGATTTAACCGCCTTTTTGCCTTCTGCTTGCTTGATGCTCTCAAGAATATCGGGATAAATTGTGCCCTGAGCAAGGAATGTGATATCTTCCTGCTTTCTGGCTTCATCAGCAAAAACGTTTATAAACTCGGCGCCGATGATCTTTCTTTTCCTCTCAGGATCGGCTACGCCTGCCAGCAGATCAAGAAAACGATCGGTAGCATCCACATAAACAAGGTTGGCATCCAGCTCGCCGCTAAAAATCTTAACAACGTTCTCGGATTCATCCTTACGCATAAGGCCGTGATTCACATGCACGCAAACGAGCTGCTTGCCGATAGCTTTAATAAGCAGAGCGGCAACAACAGAAGAATCCACACCGCCGGAAAGGGCCAAAAGCACTTTCTTATCCCCAACTTGGGCTCTTATTTCTGCAACCTGCTCGGCGATAAATGCATCTGCCAAAGCTTTGGTTGTGATTCTTTCCATATTATCGGGTCTTTTATTGGTCTGCATAAAGATTCCTCCGTCTTTTATAATGAGAAAATTATATATACAATTTTGTAAAAAATCAATAGAAAAGGTTTGATTTTATACAAATTGTAAAAGAATTTTTAGAAAAAAGCCCGAAGTTATTTACCTTCGGGCTTTTGATCAGATATTTATGCTGCATTCAAGAGAATCAATAAGTATTTTATGTTCTCCTTTGTTCACGGCGGTTTTCATATCTACATCGATATATGTGAAATCCCCGGAATTTAATGTGAACTCCACAGATTTCTTTTCGCCGGGCTTCAGGTTCACCTTTTGGAACCTGCGAAGCTTTTTAACAAAGGGAGTGATGGGACAATACATCATTTTAACAAACAAAAGCACGCTTTCATCTATTTCATAATTGCCTTTGTTTTCCACCCCCACCTTCACCTTCACTTCTCCGCTCGGAAGCACATCGGCCGAAAGATCGGAATACTCCAGCGTGGTGTAGGATAGGCCAAAGCCAAAGGGATACCAGGGATCGGGCGAAGCAGATACATAATCGCGGCCGGGCTGCTCGGGGCTGCCGGGGCGCTTATAGAAGCTTCCTCTGGCCGACATTTTATGATTATAATGGCAAGGAATATGGCCCGTGGATTGAGGCAGAGAGAAGGAAAGCTTTGCCGAGGGAGATTTATCGCCAAAAATAAGATTGGCAAATGCAATACCGCTCTGCTCACCGCCGCCCCAGGAGAACATAAATCCGTTCACTCTTTCCACTTCTTCCTTGATAGTGAAAGGTCTGCCTGCATAAAGCACAAGTAAAGTGGGCTTATTAAGCTTAATAATCTCCTCAAAAAGTCTTTTCTGGGAAGGCAGGAAATTCAGATCGTTGGTATCGTAGCCTTCACCGCAGGTAATTTCGGTGTTTTTGAAAGCGCCGCCGCCAACACCGCCGCCTGTATCGGTGCTGTCGCCCAACACAAGCATCACCACGTCGGCCTGCTTGGCTTTATTCACGGCATCGACTATCATCTCGTCGGTGGTAGAAATATGGCCGCAGCCACGGGAATAAAGCACTCTGTCTGCACCCAGGCGATCCACCATACCATCGTAAAAGCTGATGCAACTTTCGGTCTGGCCGATATAATTGCCCAAAAAACTATCTTTGGCGTTGTTGCCTATCACGGCCACCTTGCCAAGTTTCTTTTCATCCAGCGGCAAAATTCCGTCGTTTTTAAGCAACAGAATAGATGCTTCGTCCATCCTGCGGGAGAGATCCTTGGCGGCCTGATTATTCATTTCCGCCTGTAATTCCTTATCGGCATAAGGATTCTCAAAAAGGCCAAGCTTGAATTTAAGCTCCAAAATTCGAAGCACGGCTTCGTCGATAAGTTTTTCATCAATAGTGCCATTCTTCACAGCTTTGCGGAAATCATCATCATATCCCTTAGGCTCGGGAGCTTCAATATCCACGCCCGCGTTAATGCCCATTTTACCTGCGGTAAGGAAATCCTTAGCAACATATTGAAAATCGTGAAGCATATGGATGGCACCCCAATCGGAGATAGTGGTGCCCTTAAATCCCATTTCATTCCTAAGAATATCCCTTAGATATTTCTTGGATGCATGAACAGGCTCGCCATCAACTTCGTTGTAGGAAGGCATAACCGACATTACCCCTGCATCAATACATTTTTGGAAAGGCTCCAGCAGCACCTCACGGATCTCCCTTTCGCCAACGTGGGCAGGGGCAAGATTTATGCCGCCTTCGGGGAAACCATAAGCAATATAGTGCTTAGCAGTAGCGGCCACGCCCTGCTCCTGCACACCCTTAACGTATTGCACGCCCATTTCGCCCACCAGATACGGATCTTCACCGTAGGCTTCCTGAGTTCTTCCCCATCTCGGCTCGCGGGGAATATCAATATTAGGGGCAAAAACCTGGCGAAGGCCTACAGCACGATTCTCCTTACCGATAACCCTTGCCATTTCATACACAAGTGAAGGATCAAAACTACCGCCAAGACCTGCGCATTGGGGGAAAACCGTCCCCTTTTCGTGATACAATCCGTGAAGGGATTCAAATGTCATAAGCAGTGGTATACCAAGTCTTGTCTTATTAAGAAAATAATCCTGAATCTTATCAAGGGCATCGGGATCATCCAGATTGCTGAGATTGCCAAACGCACCGCAACGGCAAGGAAGATCAATGTTCTCCTTCACGTCGTTAGCCAAAAAATGAAGACGATTAAAGAAAACCATTTGGTCTATCTTTTCATCTGTAGTCATTTTAGAAAGCAGATCTTTTGCTCTCTCTTCGGGGGAAAGATTAGCGTTCTTATACATAAAAATCACCTTTTCTATATCACACAAATCTTTGTGCATACTCGCAACGCCTGCACAGCTCTTCCGAAGCCGTGCCACGCTTAAAACCATCCACAATATCCTGTGCTCGTTGCGAACCAAGGATATCATTAATATTTTCCTTAAAAATATTGCCAAGGCATATCGTGCCTTCGCTATCCAAGCAGCACGGCACCACAGAGCCATCTGCGAGAATACCAAACTGATCCTTAAGGCCGTAGCAGAAAAAGCGGTTTCCGGCAATCTCTGCATTAGTATCGGGCCATTGAAATCTTTCACCGTATTCAAGAAACACCTTATCCCGAAGCTTTAATCCACGGCTGTTTTCGGCCCATTCTCCCGGGATGTAAAGGCGAAGCTGCTGAAGCAGCGCATCATTCTGCCCATCATCGCAACCCTTATTCCAAAGGCGGAAGACCGCTATCGCTCCCCTGCTTGCTGCTGCTACAGCAAATTCGGCAAGGGCTTTTATATATTCGCCCCGCTCTTCCTCGCCGCCGCTTTCAAAGCTATGGAGCGAGATATTCACCTTGTGCACTCCCGCATTCAGCAGTTCCGCACCCCGCTTTTTAAGCAAGGTGCCGTTGGTTGTGATAATCGATTTATACCCATTCTCCCCTGCCTTTTTTATAAACTCGGGAAGCAAGGGATGAGTAAGGGGTTCACCCATAAGATGATAATAGATAAACTCTGTTTGCCCCTTCAGCTTTTCAAGAATCATTGAGAATTCACCAATAGTCATCTGCCTGGGCGGCCTACTGTGGCCGTGGCAAAAGGAGCAATTCATATTGCAGATGTTGGTGATCTCCACATAAACTTTTTTATACATTTTCTCCACTCGATATTTATAGAGTCTATCCGAGATACTGTTTGTGTATTCTGTCCTCAGGATTTTTATCGAAGAAATAAAGGCAAAACACAAACAGCCACTCTAACGGTTTCATAATAAAATAGACAAGATTGGAACGTCGCTTTGTGTTGATATACTTTGAAACAGGTAGGCCAACACGATCATAAATATTTCGGACAATCTTATGAAGTGTTGGCGTTTTTTCTGCTATTAGATCTTCAAAGGCATTGGCAACAAGCAACTGCCTATTTACAACAATAAGTTCGTTGTGGCGCTTGCCTGCACGCAATGGCTTAACAACCTTTTCATCGCCACAAGCAGCAACAGTGCATAAATAATGGCCTTCGTAATCTAGTCTCGGCGGTGGAATCTTTTGAGACAACGTCCAATCAGCCGTTTCGGTAAACATTTTTATAAATGAATCGGGCTGCTGACCAAACAGCATAAGAATAATTATCGCCAAAATCAGCATTGGGACAGAAAGAAGAAACGAAAACGTAACATACGAAACCGATCCGCTCACCAACCTTTTGCAAAGTTGCAGCACCTTGTTCTCATAATTGGTTTCAAGAAGTTTCTGTGAAAATTCCAATGCTGTATCGCGTATAAGCCTAACAGAGCAAAGCACGAAGTTGTAGGCAAACAACAACAAAAGGAAAGAAACAATCGTGTCTGTTTTGGCAAACAACTGAATTGTTAGAACGATTGTAAGGCAAAAGCCCATAAAAATGCCGCCGTAGCACA
Organism: Acutalibacteraceae bacterium; assembly: GCA_045644025.1. GTDB lineage: Bacteria > Bacillota > Clostridia > Oscillospirales > Acutalibacteraceae > JAZRGE01. The sequence goes on from JAZRGE010000019.1 coordinate 18,408, forward strand.
GCGATGCCAGAATCGGAGAAAGTTTGTTTCGCAAGAAACGCAAAACCACATAACCAGCAATCGCAATACAGCAAAGGGTAAGAAACGTGGGCATGGACTGATACGAAATAGGAGTATATTCTCCTTGGCCGGTATATAATTGCACATTCCACTCATTGTAATCCTGCATAATCCACCAAAGGATCGTATATGAGATGCCAAGAGCGAATGTTAGGATATCATTAACCAGAACAATTTTTTCTTTAATATATTTTTTTGTAAACAGAAGATAAATGTTGAACAAAGTAAGCAATAACGGAATGCCTAAAAATACAATGATTAAAACAACCATAAAAAGATACATTCAATCTACCTCCCATTATTCAATTATAAAAAACAAGAACTTATTCCCACTCAATTGTGGCGGGGGGCTTGTCCGTAATATCATAGACCACTCGGCCCACGCCCTCCACATTTGCAATAATTCTTTTTGCGGCACCTTTAAGCACCGAGAAGGGCAATTCAGCTGTCTCAGCAGTCATAAAATCGCTGGTTTCCACCGCTCTCAGCGCCACGGTGTATTCGTAGGTGCGCTCATCGTTGCGCACTCCAACGCTCTTCATATCAGTGATCACGGCAAAATACTGGGAAACCTTATCGCCATAGCCTGCTTTTTCTATCTCGTAGCGGAAGATAGCATCGGTCTCACGCAGGATGTTGAGCTTTTCTTTGGTGATCTTGCCGATCACACGCACACCAAGGCCGGGGCCCGGGAAAGGCTGGCGGTTTACAACGCTCTTGGGCATACCAAGTTCCATACCCACCTTGCGCACTTCATCCTTAAACAGATCCCTCAAAGGCTCCAGGATCTCTTCAAATTCTATAACATCGGGAAGGCCGCCCACGTTGTGGTGGCTCTTAACAAGTTTGGCATCGCCCACTCCGCTTTCCACAATATCGGGGTAGATAGTGCCCTGCACAAGAAAATCCATCTTACCAAGCTTTTTGCCCTCTTCTTCGAAGACACGGATAAACTCCTCGCCTATAATCTTGCGCTTCTGCTCGGGATCTTCCACGCCATCTAAACGGCCAAGGAAGCGATCCGAGGCATCAATAGCCACCAATTCCATATCATACTTATTCTTAAAGAGCTCCACTACCTGCTGAGGCTCGTCCTTACGCATAAGGCCGTGATCCACAAAGACGCAGGTGAGCTGATCACCCACGGCTTTATGCACCAGCACCGCGCAAACTGCCGAATCCACACCGCCCGAAAGCGCGCAAAGCACCTTTTTATCTCCCACTTTTTCGCGGATAGCCTGGATGCTTTGATCGGTAAACTTAGTCATAGACCAATCGCCCTTGCAGCCACAGATGCCGAAAAGGAAGTTCTTGATCATTTCGCTGCCTTCGGTGGTGCGAGTGGCCTCGGGATGATACTGCATACCATAGATTCCTCTGTTTGGGTTTTCAAATGCGGCCACCATGCAATCATCTGTACGGGCCGAAATCTTAAAACCAAGGGGAATCTGCACGATATTACCCTTATGCTTAAGACTGCACACCGAGCGCACCGAAACACCCTTAAAAAGGGGGCTTAGAGAATCAACCTGAAGCTCGGATTTACCGCAGGTTTCTTCCTTATCCTCCAGCTTACCGGCAAAAGCCTCAATTATAAGTTGGGCACCGTAGCCAATGCCAAGCACAGGCACACCCAGCTCAAAAAGGCTACGCTGAAAAGCAGTGACCTTTTCGCCCACAAATGTATCTCCGCCCGTGATCACAATACCTTTATAGCCTGCTTCCTTGATCTCCTTAAGAGGAGTTGTGAAGGGCTTAATCTCGGAATAAACATTGTTTTCTCGGATCCTTTTCGCGGTCTGCTGGCTATAACTGCCGCCGAAATCCAAAACAAGAACTTTTTCCATTAAAATATCCGTCCTTTTCCACATCTTATATATCAATAATTATACATTACGCATATTCCAATAT